>PMDM01000122.1 GCA_003155565.1 Methylococcaceae bacterium
AAGCGTCATATTGTTTCTTTGGGCAATATCCGTCGCCGAATTATTAAGCATTTCTTCACTCAGGTTGATTCCCGCTTTTTCAGCTAGCTGGCGCTGGAGCTTTTCAATAATCATTTTCTCCAGCACCTGTTTTTTTAGCACGTAATCAGGCGGCATTGCCGTATTGCTGGCTTGAATTCTTTTCACAATGGTGGCGATTTCACGGTTTAGCTCACTCTCAAGAATCGCCTCGCCTTCAACATTGGCGATCATTCTATCCAGCACCTCAGCGTAGGCATGGTGGTTAACAAAGATTAAGCCACACAGCAAAAAAAGGGTAGTAATTAATTGTTTCAAACCATTGAAATACATCATTATTCTGACTTCCGATAACCAAAAATACTTTGTGTGAAGAAATCGTCCAGTTTTTCCCCAACACCCGTCAAGCCTTTAAGTTCGATTTGAAAAAAGATGCCTGTTTGGGTATTACTCGTTTGCGGTGAAACAGAATTAGCAGTGATTAAATTATTGATATAACGCCTACCAATGATTCTAAATCGCCAACAACAATTTTCCTTCTCAAATCCCACAAAAGCTTCTTGAGTTTTGTTAAATAACAAGGAATATTGCCAACGACCAACCGCAAACCAATCGTCATAAATAGGCCAACGTATGGAAACATCGCTCTGGATAATATCATTGCTACGCAAGACAGCGTTATTGTTCCTTAAATTGACAATGTCAGTTCTAGTGATAGGTATATCTCTAGTGAGATTTAAATTACTCAAATCACTATCTGTAACACTAAATAGGGCATCCTTAATTAAGGTGCTCTTCCTGTAGGTGTAGCCAATATTTATAAGCTCGCCTGGATTGTTAACGATATGCAGTGCCGCATTCCCTCTGACAATCTCATTAATATGAGGATCCCATTGCAACCCAGTTAGAATAGAAATGTGCTTATTGATTTGACTACTTAATTCCGTTACCAACGGTGAAAAAGTGCTGGTTTGTACTGCATTATTCAGAAAATCTGCACCAACGCGTATTATAGGTGCGGTCACTTCACGGTTTTGAAGATAAAAAATCTCACCCACATTTAATTTTAACTTCTCCAATCCAGTTTCTGAATCGACCAAGCGTGAAGATAAAGCAGCAGAAATCTGGTTAGCATCCTGTATTCTGTCGATACCATTGTAGCGGTTTTCCCTGAACAAGCTGTCATATTGAAAATCGTACAAAGAAGTATCGAAGATAGGGATATCGCTTTGATTGACTTTAGGAATATATAAGTAAAAAAGCCTGGGTTCTAAGGTATGCAAGTACCGACTCCCGAACAGATTAACATCTTTTTCAAGAAATAAACCGCTGTCTATTGAAGCAATCGGTAAAGTTCGGCTCACATTTGTATCTTTGAAACCTGAGTTTTCTTTACTTAATAAATATTGCGTATGTTGCAAGGAAAGCTTTGGTGTCACATAAGTGCTTGCAGTCTTTATTGGAAAACTGACATATGGTTTGACATTAAACCGATGTCCGTCGGGTAGTTTACTGTCGTCATGTTGAAAGTATACATACTCATTTTCCAGCCCCGTATTGGCAGGTATAGATTCAAATGCGTGGTCGAGGTTCAAGTTAAGTTGTGGTAGCCTTCTATAAGGCGTTAATCTGCCTTTAAAGATAGGGTCAATGGTTTGATAACTTTCGACGATGCCAGTAAGGGAGATGCCTTTATCGATATAAGAGGCATCTGCAAAACTTCTTATGTTACTGAAAACTGGAAAGCTCAAGGCATTGCCTAACTCGGAAAAATACCGCTTATCCGAGACAATATTCAAATCAACATTAGAGCTAATATTAGGGGTAAAACGGGTATTGTTTTTAATGGTAGCCAAATATCTTGGTTGGCTAGTAATAGTGTCGTTGGGCATGAACTCAGCACTGACCAAGCCTTTTGATTTCTTTGTAAGGTAGCGAAAATCGCCCGCCAACAACGGCCCTCTATTGGTGTAGTAACGAGGCCTTAGTGTTGCGTCATAGTTAGGAGCTATATTCCAGTAAAAAGGAGCGGAGAAATTGAAGCCGCCTTTTTGGGTTCGTCCAAAGGACGGTGCAAGGAAACCAGACTTCCTTCTATCGTCAATAGGGAAAGAAAGATAAGGGGAATAAAAAACTGGAATTCCTTTGAACTCAACCCAGGCATTTTTCGCCGCACCTTTTCCGGTTTCTTTGTTCATTTTCAAATCAGTGGCATGCACTGCCCAATCCTGATTGCCCGGCTCACAACTTGTGTAAACAGCATTCTTATATCTGGATAAGGTTTTGCTGTCACGGTAAACTGCTTTGGCCTTACCCCTGATGGGTGTCGTCGGAGAAATAAACAAGGTATCACGCAAGCGAGCCTCATCGCTGGCCAGCTTCAGCGTTGCCGTGTCGGTGAATAAGGCTAATTCATCCTCGCTGTAGAAGACATTGCCATGTAAATCGAGGCTCTCTGAAACCGAATCATAATTTGCCGAATTGGAGGAAGCCTGCTGATCTGCACGCTTCATCTCGACATTACCTTGATAGTTTCCGATTTCATTATCGTAGATTTCGGCGGCATTGGAATCCATATCCAGATCAGCCTTGTCCCGCTGCTTTTTATCAGGGACATAATATTTCTGGGTACCGAGTTGAATAGTGCAATTCCCCCAAGGATTCGTTTTAAAGCTATCCCTTAAGGTAAGAAAAACATTCTCTTCCTTGTTATCAAAAGCGGGGTCAAGCAAGCTAAACCTGCTGCGTTCCTCAGCCTCAACAATACGCGCTTCGCCCTTGGGATCCGCACCCACCAACTGGCAATTCCACTTACCGTCTTCTCCTTTGGTATCACAGTTCCAGCCACGTTGCTTGGTATCGTCTCCTGTTGATGGTTTGCTGCTCGCTAACATCGGTTTTTGAGTTGTAGGTATTACTGGAGGCGGCGCTTCTGAAATAACGGGAGATTGCTTAGCACTAGCCGAAATGGGATTGGTAATCGGCGCAGGCACTGGTTCGACAAGTTCTTGCTTTACTTGGGCATCAGCGGGTTTTTCATCCTGGCTGGGCTTCGCATTGAATGGTTGCCCTGTTGCCGTAGTTCCTGTTGTTCCGGGTTCAACACTTTTAGGCGTGGCGACACGCGCTGCTGCATCTTTGGTAGGATTAGATAAGTTATTCTGCTGGGTACGCCCTGGGCTGGTCTGTAGCCTATCCTGTATTTTAGGAACCGGCTTGGCTGATGGCTCAGCAGTCGCTGCCGAACCCACACAAACCCATTCTTTCGTGTTTTTGTCTTGTTGGCAGTTCCAATTTGCTTCATTAGCAAAGCTGATTGACGCAAATAACGATAGAAAATAAACCAGATACAATCGGTCGAGCATGGGTAAAGGAAGATTAGTAGCTTAACGAGTCAAAAATCGAATAGAATGCCAGCGCGAATTCTACCTCAATTTGCCTTGGCGTTATAACTAATCTACCCTCATCCTCATGATCCTTGACGACTTCCGAAAAATAACCCTGCTCGATTGGCTAAAAAACGATCTGTTATTGACTGTCAATAGCTGCGAACCTGCATCCAGTGATGCCAGCTTCCGGCGTTATTTCAGGATTACTTTGCCAGAGCAACAATTGATTGTTATGGATGCGCCACCGGATAAGGAAAATATCAGGCAATTTATCAAAGTAGCCGAATTACTCAGGCCTTCCAACGTCAATGTTCCAACCATTTACCACCAAAACCTGGATGATGGTTTCCTGGTGTTAGAGGATTTTGGCACACATTCTTTCCTGGGTAAATTAAACCCAGACAATGCAACTGAATTATATGGCGGCGCTTTAGATAGCCTGCTAAAGCTCCAAGCCAATACTGACATCAACGAATGCGCCCTGCCCCACTACGACGAAGCCTTACTGCAAAGGGAATTAGGGATTTTTGAAGACTGGTTCATCAATCAATCATTGGGCATAGAAATTCCTGCTGCACTCTGGGACTCAGTTCGCAATATTCTAGTTACTTCAGCTCTGAACCAGCCTGTTACTTGTGTGCATCGAGACTTCCATTCACGCAATCTGATGGTTTTACATGATAATTCTATTGGCGTTATTGATTTTCAGGATGCCGTTATTGGCCCTGTTACTTACGACCTAGCGTCATTACTGCGCGATTGTTATATCTCTTGGCCTCAACAGAAGGTTGGTCTATGGATGGCACAACACTACCAAAAGCTCAAACAGGTGGGCATTATTTCTTGTGACCTGCCCTTATTTACGCGATGGTTTGATTTGATGGGACTGCAAAGGCACTTAAAAGCCATCGGCATCTTTTCCAGGCTTAATCTTAGGGATGGCAAATCCGGCTATCTCAATGACATTCCCCGCACCTTGAGTTATGTCATGGCACAAACACAGGCTTATCCAGAACTGGACGGTTTCCATGATTTTTTACAGGGCCATGTCCTACCAAAATATCAGGATCTTAAATGAAAGCGATGATCTTAGCCGCAGGTCGCGGCGAACGGATGCGGCCTTTAACCGACCACACGCCAAAACCTCTGCTGCCCGTCGCTGGCAAAACCTTGATCGAACACACTATCAATCAACTGGTCTCGGCAGGATTTACGGATATTGTTATCAACCATGCCCACTTAGGCCATCAGATAGAAGACAAACTGGGCGACGGCGAGCATTTAGGTGCAAACATTACTTATTCACCGGAAGGCGAACAAGCATTAGAAACTGCTGGCGGCATCATCAAAGCCCTACCATTATTGGGACACGAACCGTTTCTGGTCGTCAACGGCGATATTGCCACGGATTTTCCATTTGCAGAACTGAAAAAAGTCAGCGTGGACTTAATCCATTTAGTCATGGTTGATAATCCCAATCATCATGCACAAGGAGATTTTGGTTTGCACAGTTCAGGTCAACTCACAAATAACGATGCTCAACGGTATACTTTTAGTGGGATTGGCTTATATCATCCCGACCTTTTCATCAATACCCCACCAGGGAAAAGCAAATTATTGCCTTTACTGCTCAAAGCCATTGCCGCAAAGAAAGCGACAGGGCAACATTACTCAGGGTTTTGGATGGATATAGGTACGCCAGAACGCTTGCAGGAACTGGACGACCATCTGTGTAAGGCCTAGAGGATCAACCGCTTATTTACTAAACGCGATAAATTTCCGGTAAGGCGAATCCTTTTGCCAAGTCAACGCCTCCATGTAATAGTGCATCAAGGCCAGATAACCCAGAAAACCCAGCGTGATTATCTTATAAAACTCCACACCCCATAGATAACGGGTTATAAAATTAGCTACATCATCACCGTAAGCCAGTAAAACAAAGGTCAGAGAAAATGAGATAACAGGCAAAATAATAAAAACGTGGAAATTACATCGGGCCGCATAACGGTAAATAAAATTCTGTGGTTGCCGATGATGTTTATTGTAGTCATGCGTGACATAAAAAACATACGCAGTTGCATCGTGCACGAACCGTGGGACAAGAACCGCCATAAAGTAGTGCTGTTGAAGAAACAAATAAAAACTAGAAAGCACCAAGAACACATTAGCCCAGTAAAACCATCGTCCAAATGGCGTGGTGACGGAATGCTGGTTCACATATGCGGCAACCAATAGCAGCAAACAGCCCATCGCAGCTGCGTGTTTGATCCAATATACCTGATCTGCCGCCAGGCTGTTCCTCAAGAAAATGCCAATATAAATCGCAACGCCTGTAGCCACACTGAGAGTTAACAACAACTTGAACACCGACTCAGGCAATTGGCAAACGCCGCGCGCTACTCCATATTGTTGCTTAAGCACATGATAAATTGTCCAAATTGCCACAAGGATAAAAAGAACCCAATAAGGTAACAGCATGTTACCCAAGCCAAAAGCGATAGCTATAGCAACCGTCATAAGAATAATATGATGTTTATAATGTTTCAGGTAATCTGGGTTACTCACCAGCACAATATTGCTGGCGATAATATGCGGCGTTCCAAACAAGATTTGGAACAAAACAAAATGAAATGGATTGCTAGGCAGGTTTTCTTTCAAGAAATCCTGCCAAAACCAGTGATCAAAGCATTGAAGGGCTAAACATACCGGAATAATGCCATACAGCCCTAACAACAGGCGAAACGAGACCGCCTGTTTTTGATCACATAAAGTATCGTGAATGGAAACGGACGACGCAGACATGGCAATAACACTTTATCTACTTAAATTATTATTATGGTTAAGATAATGCCGCAAATTAAACCAAAAATATAGAAAAATTCAAGTGGTTTTTAACCCTTTTTCAAGATTTTTTTACGAGAGAATAGCTATGGCATTTCACCTGCATCCGCAACTGCAAAAAGACTGTATTTTAATTGGCCGGTTAGACTTATGCCGCTTGCTGTTGATGAACGACAAACAATTCCCCTGGTTCATCCTAGTGCCAGAAATAGAGGGGATAACGGAAATTTATCAGATCAACAAACAACAACGGGAGGTATTGATTGAAGAATCCAGCACTCTTGCCGAGCGGCTAAAAACGCTTTATAAGGCCGACAAAATAAACATTGCCGCGATTGGCAACCTAGTCCCGCAATTCCATGTCCATCATGTTGTGCGGTATCACACGGATAAGGCTTGGCCTGCGCCAGTATGGGGGAAGCTTCCTGCGGTTGCTTATTCAGGGCGGGAATTAAAAGATACCGTAAGCTTAATAAGCGATGCGCTTGGAATCAATGGTATAAGACAATGAAATCAATCCATTGTGACCCTATGATTTCTGCTATTGATCTTACAATTTATCCGAGTCAGAGGTTATTTAAAGGTAATTTTTCATTTGTTTATAGGTAATATTACCTATATGCTCAAATCGCCATTTAGTATAGTTTGACTCACGGCAAGGCATCCATGAAAAAAACAAAAAAGAATGTTGGTTATTACTGGATTCTAATTGGTAAGGGTGTTGAATTTCTTGCTATGATGAATCGATCCTGTAGTATTTGGCCCTTTTTAAAATTGAACCTATTACAAGCAGCAGGTTTAACGAAGAAAGCTTCAATCTCAAAAAACAGGATCAATACCCTTTACTTTAATGAGGATAACCCTATGAAAAATAATAACAAAGAATGTTCTTGGAAAGTACTGCCCTTAGCAAAACTCACGGTAGTCTGCGTCCTGCTCCTAGGGACACTGCCAGGCATTGCCGAAGCGGGCGTATGCGGTCGGTTGCATGTAAGACCTCCCTGTGTGAATAGTGTGGATGTGCGTCCCAACAGCCTGACGGGCATACATATAGTAGACAACAGCTTAACGGGTGCAGATATTTTGGACAACAGCCTAACAACTGCGGACATTTTGGATAACAGCCTGACTAGCACGGATGTACAAGACAACAACCTTACGGGCACGGATCTTGCGGACGAGGCTGGCGCGGATTTCGACTCAGCTGACCAGGAATTCCCTTTAACAACAACTGATCAGGTCGTGAGGTCGGTAGCTATCACAGCCCCCAAACCCGGCCAAGTTATCATAAGCACCAGTGGCTATTTCTACTTCCCCAGCGGGGCAACCATTGATGTAGGACGATGCGCAATAACCACAGGCACCACTGTAGATTTTACCCATCTCATTATAGCGGGAGAGTCTATTGCCTCAGCAATGGCATGGGTACCATTTGGCGCAACACGAGGATACACCGTAGCCGCCGGTACAACCATATTTAATCTCGTCTGCAACACCTTTTCTGGTACCGTAAATTTGGGAGACCCAAACCTTACTGCCATCTATGTATCGACCCAATATTAAACCACCGCCCAGGCAGGGGATATCACAAGAATGCAATGCGAGACGGGGTTTGAAACCCCGTCTCAAATATTTTTCTACAATCGCACACACCCTGGGCAATCCAAAAAACTTGCGGACAGGGCAACATGCCCAGTCCAGCTACGGGAAGCTATCCGCTAGGGCAAACCAACAGGATATAACATGAAACTACGTACACTTGTTTTTTCGGTCTTGGCAGTCGCCGGCGTTATCTTCTGGTTTCAAACAAATAATGGGGCTAAGGAGACAGATCAACCTAAAACCGTTGCACGGGAATGGGTTAAGCCCATAAAGCTAAACCAGGCGAATGGTAAACCCGAAACCAAGTATGCCGAAAGAAAAGCAGCTAAACATGATCTTCCGGGGATGGGGCTAAAGCCAACTGCGTCAACTGTAACCAGAATGGCGACTGTAAAACAGATGCCCCCGGCAGGGAAACCTACCGCCCCAAGTTTTACTGAGGCCGATAGTCCAGAAAGACCCGCAGTAGGCACTGCCGAAGCGCCTAAAACAGTGTTGCCGGAAAACTGGGCTGAAATCACCCAAGCCGCCATCGCAGAACCAGACCCACAGTTGCGCGGCGAGGCGATCCAGAACTTAAGCCTTTATGGCAAAACCACTGAAGCCATAGCCGTGCTGACTGAAGTCTCAGTCGCCGATCCCGACCCAAGCAACCGCGAGAAAGCTGTCCAGGCATTATGGAACTCTGCGGCGGACAATCTGGACTCGATGGATGATTTAAAAAACCAGTTGGAAAAATCGACCGCCGACCCTGATCCCATCGTCGCCGATTTGGCAACCAAAGCCATCGCCGATCTTGAACGCCTTGCAAAGCGGCGTGGACGTGGCAACTAGCACCGTAGCCGTAGGGTTAGCAGCGCAAACATACGACCTGTCGGTTTTGTTTGTCCTCTGGGCGCGGCGTAATCCGCCGAATGTGGTGCCCTTAGATATGGCGGATTACGACGCGCAGAAAATCTGTACTTATCTTAAACTCGGCAATTTTGCGCGTCTAATCCCTACGACCTGCGGTGTTCGTCCGCCCGAATTTCCCCAGCCAGCATCCCGCAAAGTTTCTCAATCACCCCACGGTTTGCTTGCACAAACAACTTGCCGTTCTCAACAAGCAGGTTTCGATAATCAACATCCGAATACAGCGACTGGATTGCCTTAACAATGGCTGTTTTATCGTGGCATTGTACCGCCACCTTATTAGCTAATACCTTATTGGCTATTTCTTTAAAATTAGCCATGTATGGCCCGAATAACACGGGTACGCCTATGGCTGCAGCTTCCAACAGGTTATGTCCGCCGACTGGAACCATGCTGCCCCCAATAAAAGCCACGTCTGCCGCTGCATACAGCATTTTAAGCTCACCCATGGTATCGGCAAGGTATACATCGGTATCCAGATTGCAAGATTGTTTCGATGTGCGGGTTACAACAGCCAACACATTCTGCTTGCACAATGTGCCAACTTCGGCAAATCGTTCGGGATGCCTGGGGACGATTAACAACAATAATTCTGGGATGTTCGGCTTGATCTCCTTGTAGACATCCAAAAATATCTGTTCTTCCCCTTTATGTGTGCTGGCTACCAACCAAACAAAACGTCCATTAAATACACTGGTTTTTAGCCGCTTTCCTTCTTTTACAATATCTTCAGGTATTTCTAGGTCGAATTTGATATTGCCTACAGTCCTCACCTGCCCAGGTTTAGCACCAATGGCAATAAACCGTTCGGCATCTTCTTGGGTTTGGGCGGCAACACATTTTACGTTGGCAATAACCGGATGGATCAATGAGGGAATTTTCGGGTAGCCTCGAACTGACTTTTCCGAAAGCCGGGCATTGATTACGTATAAAGGGATGTTGTTATCGCCGCAGTAGGTAAACAGGTTGGGCCAGATTTCCGTTTCCATAATGACCACAAGCACCGGCTTGAAACATAGCATAAAACGGCTGACCGCACTGGGCGTATCATAAGGCAGATAAACATGCTCAACCGTTTGCCCAAGCACTGCACGGACTCTAGCTGATCCGGTTGGCGTGGTAGTGGTTATTAAGAATTTCGCTTGAGGGAACTGTTGCAGTAACCGACGAACCAATGGAAATAAGGCTTCCGCTTCACCTACAGAAACCGCATGAAACCAGATGACGCCTTGAGGAAAATTTTTGTCGTAGCAAGCAAAGCGTTCACGCCATCGTTGGCGATAGTCTGGTGCTTTGATACTTCGCCAAAGTAGGCGGAGCAGGACAAAGGGGATTATTAGGTAAAAAACAACCGAATAAAAAGTTCTCATAAGACGTTTGTCTTAGCTTTTTTGGCGTAAAGGCCAGTATTTGACCCCACAAACTTATCACGAAAAATCCAGGCTAACGTCCTGTAGAACGACGTTAGCCTGAACACGGACTTGCAATCGAGCCTAACTTAAGCCTCGGCAGCAACCTTGATCGACATCGTTACAATCACGTCGGAATGAAGATTAATATCAATATCATAATCGCCGACTTGTCTAATCGTTCCATGTGGCAAGCGTATTTGCTGTTTTTCAACAACGCCACCGGCTTGGTTAATCGCTTCTGCAATATTGTGGGTACCCACAGAACCAAACAATCGGCCTTCATCCCCTGCTTTATGCGTGATGACGATTACAAGTTTGCTCAGCTTTTCACCTTGCGATTGTGCGGCACCCAATTTTTCAGCGGCAGCGTTTTCAAGTTCAGCGCGACGTGCCTCAAATTCAGCTAATTTTTTAGCCGTTGCAGGAACGGCTTTACCTTGTGGAACCAGGTAGTTTCTGCCGTAACCATTCTTAATGTTCACTCTGTCACCCAGATTACCCAGATTTACTATTTTTTCAAGAAGTATGACTTCCATTTTTAATCACCTCTNNATATCTAGCCAAGTATCACTGAAACCCACTAAAGCAACAGGTAACATACTATAAGGTATCAAAAACATTGTAATGTAAAACATTACCACTGCATATTGGCCTATCTTCATTCCAGAAAACACCGTGTGTAACACGGCAATGCCGATAAATGTATACAGCACAAACAATATAATGGCGGTATTCCAGGCTATTTGTGAGACTGCTCCAGAACTAAGCATGGCAATGCCGATGATCGCAAGACTAATCATAGCCAATCTAGGTTCAGTCTTTAGTGATAAAAACTCCTGCCTAAAGCCACCGGGCATGTAAAGTATGGATTGCCACCAACGCCCCAGGAATAAGCCCAACAACATGCTGAACACTTNNCCCCAGCGGCAGCTATTCCGGTCATATAAGGTGCTATAAGACCTATCGTCCGTTTGACATCTTCTACGGGTGCGTTGGCAGGCACCATTCTGGGCATGACTTGCGCCCACATTAACGCAGGATCGGTGTTGAATAGATAGTAAACAACAACACCCACAACACCTATCAGAACCGCTATTTCAACAGCCAATGAAATGTGTCGGCCTTCCCTGAGAACAATCGCTATTAACCAGATCGGTAGCCACAGAAAAAGCACATAGATCAGGATAAACTGGTAACTGACCTGGATGAATGTAGCTAGTATTCCTGCTGCCAGACTTGAGCAAACAAGAATAATCAGGCCTTCGTAAGCGCCTTTCCTGAGAGTGACTAAAGCTACAGCGCCTGAACTAAATACACTTAATGGTGCCAAGATTAGCGACAACATCGCCAGCGTAGCAGCCAAAAGCATGGCTTCTAACCTGCCGCGCATGATGTATGCCGCCAACCATTTCATCAGCTTGTTACGTGTTACTTGTGTGCGTCGCAGTAAGGCAGCAAAGCAACCATACGCGCCCGCTTGATAGCCACACAAAGCGCCCGCTGGTGTTTTGCGCTGGTACCGGTAATACGGCTAGGAATAATCTTACCGGTTTCCGTGATGTAATCTTTCAATAAATCAACATCTTTGTAATCAATTTCCGTTCCACCTTCACCGAAACGGCTTAATTTTTTGCGTCTTATGTTACGTGCCATAATAATTCCTCTTTATTCTCTCAATTAAATAACGGCTTCTGGATCGATTTCATCTGCATCAAGATCTTCGTCTATCAGATCATCCAGATCAATGTCGTCATCAAGGACAGCAGCTTCTGCCGCGACTGCCGCTTCTTTAGCCAATAAGCCTTTTGCCCGCGCTTCAGCCGCTTTACTCTCTTCTGCAGTTGCAATGGCAATGGCGGAAACTTCGGTAATCGCAGATTTTTGTACGAGTATCATGCTACGTAAAACCGCATCATTAAACCGGAAGCCGCTTTCTAGCTCAACCAGAGTTGGCTGGTCACATTCAATGTTCATTAAAACATAATGGGCTTTGTGGATTTTCTTGATAGGGTAAGCCAAATGCCTACGACCCCAATCTTCCAGGCGGTGTATTTTGCCGGACGCAGTTTCGATAATCGACTTATAGCGGTCTATCATCGCCGGAACCTGTGCACTCTGGTCTGGGTGCACTAAAAAAACAATTTCATAATGTCGCATAATTTTCCTTACGGTTAAGGCCTCCCACCTTCATATGAGCGAAGATGGTGAAGCAAGGGCGGCGCAATCAAGCACCAATAAAAAGCCCTGCATTGTAACCTTTTTTGATAATCTTGGAAAGCTGAGAAATTAAAGACATTATTGATTCGGCCCGATTATGTTTGAAACCGTTCGGGCTGAGCCCGAACGGAGTTAATACTTCGGCCTAATCAAAAAATTTCGCACGATGCTTTTAACAGCATTGCCACTTTGCCAAAGTCAAGTGAACAAATTCACAACTTATCAACACAAAAATTCACAGTTGTTTCCCGCTTTTTCAAATACAATACAGGCAGGTGGACAAGGCTCCAAAGCAGAACAATACCGATACTGAGGTTCTAGTTCGCCATTATTGCTCACCTGAAGCTTTAGTTTGTGCTTGTAATTCGTATCAACAGGACAAAGCTAAAATAAATCTTGCAAAACAAGGCAAAGAGGTATAAATCAAGAGCCTGGGAGTAAGCTTTTGTCCCACGCTTGATAATATTCGATTGTTCCACTGATCATTTTTTTGTTAGGGGGTATCATGACACTATTAACAAAATATAGGTTTTTTCTGTGCCTATTTTTTTTCATCCAAACTTGTTTCTCCTCAGTAAGTTATGCTGCGGGTTACAATCCAGTCACACAACAAGCCCAAACCAATCTGGCAGCGCAAGGATTTAATCCAGGCGTTTTGGATGGTGTTCTGGGAAATGTTACTACAACAGCTATCAAATCCTTTCAAACAAAAACCAGTCTCCCTGTTACGGGTATTTTGGATGAAGCCACTTTACAAAAATTAAACATAGGTATTGCAGTTGATAAGGCCAATGCTATCCAAGACTGGAAAACATTGCCCAATCAAACAGATATTGACGCTTTGATGGCCAGTGGTTCGGCTTATTCTGATTATCAGCCGCATGCTGCGGCAGCTAATCTGGATATTCCAGGCTCAGCAATATTAGCCGCCATGAATAAAAGCGCCGATACCTATGGCAGTCGGGGAAGAGGGCAAGCCAAACACACCGATCAAGGCTATAAATACATGTCGGAATGTTTAAAAACGGGCTATGCGCCTACGCACTGGTCTGATCTGACTCTTCATTACTATTGCCAAATGTCGTTACCCAGGGCTTGCTACACCTATGCCACGTCCGGCAAATCAACACCCGGCGGAATCAAGCTGCCTAGAGTGCAATCCTATAGTGGTTGTGCAAATGGCAGTCTGAATAAAGCCGCCGATTTTGCCTGGGTTGTCAAAAATCAACCCTTAGAGTTCCAGTTTGTCATGTTTGGACAGACCCATGCGTTTAACCACGAGCAAGAACAAGCCGTCCTAAATGCCTTTTACGGGGTCAGCAATCCCGCTGATAAACGAGAGTGTGCTTTAAAACGGCCGCGCCGTACTGAAGATCCTACTGATGGCACACATTGCCTGGTTAATAAAACCATGTCAAAAAGCCTCGTCGGCAGAGGCAATTAACGATGTTTACGCATCAAATAAAACAGGCAGAATGATCACTCAAATAATATAACTTTTCTGCTATCTTTCATTTAGAGGGCGCAAAGTATTTTGAGCAAACGACAAAGTACTGCGTTCTCGCCGTTAAATTATCTGGGAGTGATGTCGTGGGAATTATCTCGTGGTTGAAACAAAGCTTTACCTGCCCATTCGCAAAACATGATAGCGAGGCATGTTCGCAAGGGGAGAACATTCCAATTAATCAAGGTGGTAGCGTTTCTGATCCATCATTGGGTTTTCTGGCGACTATCAAACAAGTAGAAGATAAGTATCCGCTATTGCCCCAACCCGCTATGCCCGATGCTAATGATCCTAAATACGCTGGTAACCCGACAGCTTATACACAAGACAAGCAAGCATATGATGCAGCGCTAGAGGCATTTGCCACAGCAGCAAAAGAACGGGGGGTGGCTGTAGCCGGGGTTATGGGCCTGTGGCTTGCGACTAAACCGTTAGCGATGCTGCAAGAGTTGTTGGATCAACCCAAAGCGACCATGCCTATTTTTAGCCCTGCTGTAGGGCCAGTCATAGTTATGCGCCATGAACACGTCATCAAATGTCTGGAAAGGACGGATTTATTTACAGTGGATCGATATGCCGCCGAAATGGCACGCGCCACGGATGATAAAGCCAAATGCCCAGCCGCTTTTTCACATTTCATGTTAGGTACTGATAACGATGAACTGTATCGTTTGGATGGAGTTTTATTGCGCCATGCGGTAACACCTAACGATAAAGCCTTGCTGACAATGATTGCGAGAAAGGCTGCTAATGACTGGCTAGATGCTACGCGATCTTCAGGTGCCGATACCGTGGATATTGTTGCCACCATTGCCCGCGATGTGCCGCTACGTATAGTCAGCGAATACCTTGGCGTTCCTGGCTATAACAAAGGTGAACCGTCGGTTTTACCCGGCTTAAAGGGCGGCGATGTAATGCCCTTAAGTGACAGTCTTCAGAAAGTGTTCACCTTTCAAAAAATCAGCCAAGGCATTGTACCCACCTGGGATCACCTTCATGACTGGATACAGGATGCTTTCCGCAACATTTTCAACAACGGCAATCCCGCCAGTCCTGATTTTCAAGGCTTTCGAGATCGCGGCATCATTGCTACCGAGTATTTAAGCAATTATGTGCATGAACTTATTCAACTTTATAAGGGTAAGTTGAATGCTGGGGAAAAAATTCCAGACACTATGCTTACCCGATTGCTGCGTTTACAGGCAGATGTTCTAGCCAATCGAGCTAGTGCGCTTGAAAAAGATTTTGCCGATTTATTAGGCCAACCGTTACCCGCAGGTGAACTAGCAAAACGCTTATCCGATTCGATGATACGTTCCAACGTTTTCGGTACGGCGGTAGGGGCTGTGGCTAATCCACAGGAAGCGATGACCTGGATTACCGATGCCCTTTTGCGATTGAAAGAGGGTAAATACAAAGCTCGCCCTAGTTCAACCTATGACCGCGCTGTTAACTTGGCTAATGCCCCTGATGATGACCCTAAAAGCGCGGAAGCATCCGAGGAATTGAGAAAATATGCGCTGGAAGCCTTGCGTTTACAACCTCAAGGTGAAGTCGTGCTGCGTGTTTGCGTTAAAGATAACACAGAGTTAGGTAACGTACTGATCCGTAAAGGCACTGTGGTATTTGTGGCTCATGCCGCTGCCATGCGTGATAAGACCGTCATCAAACAACCATTAAGCTTTGATGTAAAGCGAGATGAACATCTCACCGCTTACTTAGGTAATGGTGATCGTAAAAAAGAATGCCCACAAAGCCAGATTTACCTGCAACATGGTTATGGCCGACATAAATGTTTGGGTCGTTATGCGTCCGAAATCACCATGCAGGAATCGTTAAGGGCTATATTAAGGCTCGGCGGCATTACCCGGCAATCGGAAGTCATCATGGATGCGCAAAATAACTATCCGGTCAGTTTTAAAATAAATTTTACCTGTAAAGATTAGGAGGGGAAGGTGTTAACAATCTTTTTACTTGAGGCGATTGCTTTACTAATCGCATTTGCCCTGTTGTTTTATATAACAACCATGTCCAGTACGGAAGACAACCGTACTTTATTTGTGCGGGTTTATCTGGTGATATTGGTGGTACTTGCCATCAGCGCTTACAAACTATCGACGAGTCCCAATCAAGCAACTTCTGAACCCAATAAATTGGTTAAAACCGAGATTATAAGGTCAACGTGGTTAGCAGTTGTGCCGTCCAACACAATAAAATCGATTAAGGAGAACGGTTATGTCTAATTTAGCAGGCAAGGCTTATGCGCTGACGGTATTAAGCCCCATTAAGCCTTGGACAACGTGGGTAAACCAAGCAATTTTGCTATATAGCTGGGTGCAAGGTCGAATTCAACCCACCAGTGAGCTGAAACAGTTAACTTTTATTCACTATGCGCGTTGGCAAGTGGTGTGCCGGGAAAAGTGGTTAGGCGAAGCGCAAGGTCAGGTCAAATACAATTATCTTCTGTTTTTAAGTAACTTCAATGGTACTTGGGATCAATATATCGACGCTTTTTCCGACGTTGTTCCTGGTCGCCTTAATTTAATATGGCGCTGGAGTGTCAAATTTCCAGGTTCGGTTCCGGTTACACCCTTTAAGAGTTATATTCGGCTGAATCAATACGATACCGATTACTACTACAACGCTTATCCAGGTGCGGCTACGACCGATGTAAAAGGCGCTTTATTTTTGAAAGAAACACTCGCTAAATTTGCTGAAACCAGCAAAGATTTAGAACCAGTCGCTTTTAAGCTAGCCTACAACAAATTCCTCATTAGCGTGCAAAATAGCCTGATGAGTACCGGAGCCGGCCCCCGCTTTACTGAGCGCCATCAAGCAGCTTCTTCCGGATTAAAAGGAGTACCTTATGTCAATTAACTGTTCCTGGCTTTCCAGGTTAACTAAAACAATAAACCTTAAGCTAAATAAAAACGGTCAAGCTTATGGTTTGACGGTACTTGCACCGATAAAGCAAGGACAAGCCGATACGCTACGCAACACCTTAGCAAAAATTCCCCCGGTTGATGTCGATAGCCCTATCGCCAATATCCCGTTAACGCACAATGCACGGTTTAATGTTATTGACGACCTACCCTTTGTCGGTGCGCCTGCGCTGTACGATCATTTGCAAAATCAATACCTGCTGTTTTCCTGTGCTTTTGATACCGGCAATATCGGCTGGGGCTCAGTCGAGCGCGATCTGGACAGCTATTTAAAGCAAATGTTTGAAGCAATCCCTACCGAAATTAACGCAATTTGGGGGCATTGCGTAGATTTTCCTGATGTCTTAACGCTGCAAACATTTCAAGATTTTGTTAAGAAATATCAAATCAGTGGCGGTTTGTTTTTTGCTGACTATCCCGATAATACGGCAGAAGAAGTGCGAAGAGGCTTGTTCGAGCAAAAGAAATTCATTGAATTCGCCATCAAGGCGCAGGGTATTCCAGATACCGATCCTGCCCGTCTCAAAGCGGATTTCTTTGCGTTCCATAAAGCACTTGGGGATATGCCAACACCCCCACCCGGCAGCATTGTTTAGTGAGGATAGAAAATGACAACTCAAGCACCTGTTGAGACACTTGACCTTGAAGATATTCAAGGCTTCATTATGCGTACCTATCCTTTGCCCTGTGTGCGCTATGTTTATGTGCATATCGATGACAAGCAAGTAGATACCGTACGCAGTACGCTAGAAAAACTAACCGAACACGTCACTCCTTCCAGTGTCTGGCTTAATAATGCCGAAGGATTTGAGCAAGCACTCAATATTGCTCTCACCTTTAAAGGCTTGAAGGCATTGGGCTTGCCATCAAGCTCTTTAATCAGCTTTCCGACTGCGTTTGTAGAAGGAATGGCGAAACGTAAAATATTATTGGGTGATGAAGGCAATAGCGATCCTGTCAAATGGGATAAGGTATGGCAAGACAGCAATAACGATCCCAAAAAAACCGTACACCTCTGGTTAGCGATTTTTGGTGCGGATGAAACCAAACGTGATAGCCATTACACTGCAATTACCAAGCTGATGGGACGTAGCAGTGGCATGAGTGTGTTAGGTTTTGAAGATGCCGGTCTACTGAAAGACCCTAAGACCAAAAAGTACCTGAATACCGAACATTTCGGCTATCGAGATGGTATCGGTGATGTTGAATTTAAAGGCATGCCATTCCCTCACGTTGATGGACATGGAAAATTAATGTCCGATGGCAGTTGGGGCCCTCTGGCGACCGGTGAGTTTTTGCTGGGCTATCCCGATGAATCACCGGAATGGCCAGTAGCGCCTATGCCACATACCTTGGCACGTAACGGTACGTTTATGGCGGTTAGAAAACTGCATCAAAACGTAGCCAGTTTTCGTAAATATCTGGATGAAACAAGCAAAAAGTTTCCGGGTGGCAAAGAATTATTGGCGGCAAAATTTGTCGGTCGCTGGCGTGATGGTACGCCGCTGACCTTATCGCCCGATAAACAAGATTCAACGCTAGCTGATGATGTTAAGCGCAACAATAACTTCAAATACAAGGACGATCTGGACGGACATCGCTGTCCAATGGGTGCCCACATTCGGCGCATGAATCCGCGTGATGCCATGTTGTTCAACAAACTGGCTGACCGAAGGCGCATTATTCGCCGTGGCTTGCCTTATGGGGTACATACGCCAGAAGACCAACCAGCCGATGATGTAGCTGAGCATGGCATCATGTTTTTAGCCATCAATGCCAGTTTTGAGCGGCAGTTCGAGTTTGTCCAACAGCAATGGGTACATTACGGCAATGATTTTTTTCAGGGCGATGATAAAGACCCTTTGCTAGGCAACAACGAAGGCAAAGGCAAAATGGTTATCCAGGGTGATAGCAAAACAGATCGACCACCGCATATTTGCACAGGTTTGCCCTCGTTTGTGAATACCCGTGGTGGGGATTATTTCTTTGTCCCTAGTTTAACGGCATTACGACAAATAGCTTTGGGGATAATCAGCACGATTTAGCTTAATAAGCTGGCGCTTTAGCGAGTTATTTCTGGCAATAAACTGTTCGCATCACGACAATAAATATTAAAAAAGTGAGGAGATAACTATGACATTAGATTACGAAGCCGTGGTCAT
>PMDM01000170.1 GCA_003155565.1 Methylococcaceae bacterium
GCCAGTTCAGAAGCCGACAAAGCGCGGTTGATTGCCCACGCCGATATCGTGTTCTGCACGGCGAAAGCGGGCATTCAAGTGATAAGCGCAGACGTATTAGACGATGCCAAGCAACTTAAAGTAGCTGGAGATGTCAACGCTGTTCCGCCACTGGGCATAGAAGACATCAAACGCAATGATATGGGTGCGCCGCTAATTCACGCAATCAATTCTAAAGGCGCTGTGGGTATTGGGGCGTTGGCTGTCGGTAATGTAAAGTACCAACTGCAAAATCTCCTGCTGAAACTGATGCTGGAAACGGATAAACCTTTGTATCTTGATTTCAGGGATGCTTTTAGCAAGGCACGAGAGCTATAAGGTTGCGCCAGTCGAATATTATTGAAGTAGATCCAGCGATGCTTTAAGTCCTTCGACAGGCTCAGGACTAACTGTAACTAGTTGATTTATCCGTTATTATATTGTCTAACAATGAACGGAATCACAAGTTCAGAGTCTCCTTAAATCAATCCGGTATCATGTGACCAAACTTAACTGCCAGCCTGGTCAATTCAACATCATTTTTGACATGGAGTTTTTCGTATAGTCGATAACGGTAAGTGTTGACCGTCTTATCACTTAGCACCAGCATTTCCGCCATTTCCTGAATAGTTTTACCTTGCAAAATGAGCGTCACCACTTCCCCTTCCCGCTGGGAAAGCTTCGCAAAAGGTGATTCGATGCTGCCAGGAAGCCCCTGAAGCGCCATATTGTTCGCCACTTCTGTACAAAGATAACGCTTTCCCGCCATGACTTTTTTGATGGCAAGAACCATCTCTTCAAGCGAAGACCCTTTGGAAATGAAACCCATGACTCCGATTTTAAGCAATTGTTGCGGAATGGGGCCGTCATTAAGTGCCGATATAGCAATGATTTTTACCGCTGGATCATGCCTTAATATTCTCCGGCAGGCTTCAACACCACCTATGCCGGGCATATTTACATCCATGAGCACAACATCGGCAGATAACTTTACCACTGCACTCACAGCCTCTTCGCCCGATTGAGCAACCCCAACGACGGTCATATCATCAGCCGCATTCAAAAGCGCCTCGAATCCGGTACGCACAAGTTCGTGATCATCAACCAATAAAATACGTATCATTATTATTATTTTGAAACACATATTAAGTTATTGATAAAGCGTTATTAACCTCCCCAATAACGCATCAAGCCGCCGCAATTATACAACTAATTGCCATCAAACATGTAAAACCGCATGGAAAAATGGCTAGAGAATTACTGAAAACACCGCCGAGAACTGTCCACCCCGATATGTAGTACTGGCTTTCGATAACGATTTGGACATTGTAATCAGGTGGCTTGGCCGCGTTTACTGAGCAAACGGGCATCGAGATGGTAGGAATGGTATTTCTAGAAGCCTCAACACGATAGGACGGATAAGCTTGCGTCATCCGTTGGATGCTAATTTCAATATAATGTATGTTGCTTAACTTATGCAGGTATCCTTATTAAAGGTAACGTAATCGAGGAATCAGTCTCTGATTATCCCTCGATTTCACTGTGTCACACTGGGCTTAGTTGCTTGCAACTGATTGATAAGGTGATTAATCCCAGTTTCCTGCACCATCACGCTAGCACACAAGAGAAATTGCCCGGTAGCGCGGCGCAAATTTTGTTCCGGCTCGGTCACCTTAAAATAGCGGTTGGCTTCCAGATAATCGGTATAAAACCGGATGCCTAATTCAAATGGGATCAGTCGTATGGCGGGATACAGGAATTGATAATCGTATTCTGAAAAAAATGAACCCATCTCTTTTAGGTAACTGCTAAGCAAGATACGGCACGTTTCAAGATTAAACTCGTCTGTTGCCGTTGTATGGCAGCATGAGCGTATGCAATCACCAATATCGTAATGTATTAATCCAGGCTTGACTGTGTCCAGATCAATAATACTGACAATGCGTTTACTGGTTTTATCGAACAGGAAGTTATTGAGCTTGGGGTCGCCGTGAATAACGCGCAGGGATAACAAACCTTGCTCTTTTGCTAGCTCCAGGTCATGAACAATGTACTGGTAATGGGCGATAAAATCTGCACAGTAAGCATCTTCAGGTATCTTAGACTGGTTTTTTGCTTGTTGGTAATGATCCAAATAACCCGGCGTAATATGAAATCCTGGCAAAGTATCGTATAACTTTGCGGAGTCCAGGCTATGAGTTAAACGATGAAATTGCCCCAGCGCAAAGCCGACCTGTTGAGCTTGTGCCAAATTACCAATCGTTTCCAGGCTTTCTGTGTTGTCAATAAAGCTCAATGCTCGCCAATAATTGTCTTGACCGTCGCAGAAAAAATTATTGTTGGTTTCGGTTTTTAAAAGCTGCGGAATTTTTAAGGTAGTCTGCTTATCGTTGGCCTGCTCGATGTGCTGGGTAAGCACCAGCAAGTTAGCCATGATCTGCTCAGGCTGGGGAAATACCTGCTTGTTTATCCGTTGCAGGACAAACGGTTTTACGTCCGTAGTGACCAGATAGGTGTCATTAATCAGCCCATTGCCCAGGGGTTGAATGTTTAGAACTGAACGGGAAAACTGTAGGGCAATGTTAAGGGGCATCACCATCGCTTAATGATGCAAATGCGCAGCCAGCCAACGGGCGGCAACTTCCTCCGCAATACCTTTGCGCCGCGCATAATCCTGCAATTGATCCTTATCAATTTTACCGACATTAAAATACTGCGATTCGGGGTGGGAAAAATACCATCCGCTCACCGCCGATGCAGGGTACATGGCAAAACTCTCGGTCAGTTCAATGCCTGTGGTCTCTGTCGCGTTAAGTAGTTCAAACAACTTGGCTTTTTCGGTATGGTCTGGGCAAGCGGGGTAGCCCGGTGCGGGTCGAATACCTNNGGATACCTTGGTATGCTTCATTGATTAACTGGTCATTATCGTGCGTTTCATCTTCCGCATAGCCCCAGTAGTCTTTTCTGACGACTTGGTGCATGTATTCCGCTAGGGCTTCCGCCAAACGATCTGCCAGCGCTTTCAGCATAATTGAGCTGTAATCATCGTGATCGCGCTCAAACTCCTCAAGCTTGGCTTCAATGCCTATCCCCGTTGTTACAGCAAATGCGCCTATGTAATCTTCCTTGCCTGAGTCTATCGGAGCAATAAAATCGGACAAGCAATAATTGGGCCTGCCGGGGGCTTTCATATTTTGCTGGCGTAGATGATGCAGCGTCTCGCGTTTTTGGGTACGCGTTTCGTCGGTAAACAAGATGACATCATCATCTTCACTGGCCGCCGGAAAAAATCCGATGGTTGCCCGTGCAGTCAACCATTGCCCAATGACGATTTCTTTTAACATGCGATTAGCATCGTCGAAGAGCGTTCTGGCTTCCTCACCAACCACCTTATCTTTGAGAATATTGGGGTAACTACCCGCCATTTCCCAGGTTTGGAAAAATGGTGTCCAGTCGATATACTCGACCAGAGAGGCCAAGGAAATATCATTGATAACCTTTGTACCCAAAAACTTGGGCTTAATCGGCTCGTAACGCCCCCAGTTGAATTTGTTTTGCCGGGCGGCTTCAAGCGAATGTTGTTTGGTTTTCGCTTCGCGGCCTTTGTGGCGTTCCCTGACGACTTCGTATTCTTCACGGATGTCTTTGACAAATTCAT
>PMDM01000052.1 GCA_003155565.1 Methylococcaceae bacterium
GAATTGAGATGCCACGCACTTCGCTCCGATGATGGCTGGATGATTTTTGGCCAGATGCTCGATATCACCACGCCGAAGAAGGCGGAAGCGATCTTACTGGCCAGCGAAACCCGATTCCGCAACAATAGACTATTGGTTTATGACAACTTACAGCCAGCAAGACATTGAACAAGCCCTGCAAAGTTGCGAGGCGGAGCCAATTCATCAAATCGGCCAAATTCAGCCTCATGGCGTATTGCTGGTACTTAGCGATAGTTCTCCACGTAGAATTTTGCAAAGCAGTGCGAATCTTAGCCACTTTTTGGGCTTATCCATAGAGTCCGTTNNGCTTGAAGACGTTCTGGGTATGGCTTCAGCTCTGGCCATAGAACAACTGATCTTCGAAATCAAGGAAAACCAGGCGGCAACTCGTTTATTAAGCATGACAATCAATGAACATCCGCGCGAACTACAAGCGCGGCTGTTCATGAGCGCAAATGTTTACGTTTTGGAGTTGATGGATGAAGATGCTCTGAAGTCTCAGGACAGCCAGCCGGAATTTCTGAAACTGATGAAGAAAGGATTTTCAAGTTTCGAACAAGATGTGGATATTTACGGCTATTTTGAGAAAATCGCCGTTCTGGTTAGAGATTTGACCGGATTTGACCGGGTCATGGTTTACTGCTTCGACGCCAATTGGGACGGTGAAGTCATTGCAGAATGCAAAGTCGAAGAAGCCGAGTCCTATCTGGGATTACATTTTCCGGCCAGCGATATTCCACCTCAAGCCAGGCATTTGTATACTGTCAATTACATCCGTCATATTGCTGATATTTCTGCTGAACCGGTTCCAGTCCTGCCTGCATTGAATCCTTTGACCGGCCAGCCGCTTGATATGAGCCTTTCGAGCTTACGGAGCTTCTCGCCGGTACATAGGGAGTATTTGCGCAATATGGGTGTGCAAGCCTCCATGTCTATTTCCTTATTACAAAACGGTCGGCTATGGGGATTGATCGCTTGTCACCACCTGACGCCTAAACGCGTTTCTAACGCACTTGAAGAGGCGGCTACGCTAATTGGTCGTATGGCATCCGCAAAGCTGTTTACAATTGAAGCGGATGACCAACGCAAACTGATCAACAAGTCTACGCACATTGTAGGTGAGTTGTTAAAACACATTACGGTCGATGCTGAAGAAGCCATTATGTCCATGCTTCTCACGGAGCTTCTTGGCCTTTTTAAAGCAACCGGGGTTATGATGAAGATCGAGGGCAAGCTGTTTACCCTAGGCGAAGTACCCAGTGCCCATATTATCGATAACCTTTTTACTTGGCTGGGTGCTAAGAAGCCAGAAACTGGTATTTTCAGTTGGGATCATCTATCTCAGGAATTTCCCTTAGCCGATTCAGCCGCAGCCGCCGGTTTACTTGTTACCCATGTTTCAAAGGACATGCGCAACTGTATTGTATGGCTCCGAGAAGAAAAGCCTCGGACGGTGAAATGGGCTGGTAATGCCCAAAAGAACATAACCAAAGATTCCCTCGGGATCATTCGCCTAACGCCGCGCAAATCCTTTGAAATCTGGACCGAGTCATGGCGAGGTCGTTGTGAGCCCTGGACGCAGAATGAGGAAGAGGTTGCTGCGATGCTGGCGCTGGTATTGACCGAAGGCTTGTCGCAAAAAAGTAAATTGGAGCAGGCTTTGGCGGAACAAAGGCTTGCAGAGGCTGAATTTCGAATCGCCGCAATTGCCTTTGAATCTCAGGAAGGTATTTTCATTACAGACCACAACAATAACATCCTTCGTGTGAATCATGCTTTCACCAAAATTACCGGATATGACCCGGAAGAAGTTATTGGCAAAAACCCGCGCATTCTCAAATCCGGCAAACAGGATGCAGTTTTCTATAAAGCCATGTGGGACACCATCAACACAAAGGGTAGCTGGGAAGGCGAAATCTGGAATCGCCGCAAATGCGGTGAAATATATCCTGAACATCTCATTATTACTGCTGTAAAAAATGACAATAACGATTTGATGAATTATGTTGCCACACTCACTGACATTACCATGAGTAAATCGGCAGCAGATGAAATTTTGCATTTGGCGTTTTACGACCCGCTCACTCACCTGCCTAACAGGCGACTCTTTATCGACAGACTTGAAAAGTCATTGGCAGCCTGCGCTCGCAGTGGAAAATTAGGTGCGTTAATGTTTCTTGACCTGGATAACTTTAAAAATCTAAACGATTCCCTTGGTCATTCTATGGGTGATTTACTTTTACAACAGGTAGCTGATCGTTTGAAATTGGCTGTGCGAGAAGAGGATACTGTCGCTCGTTTTGGTGGTGACGAGTTTGTGGCGATGCTTAAAGACCTGAGTGACCAATCCCATCACGCGGCAGCACTGGCACAGGCCATTGGTGAGAAAATATTGGCCAAACTTAGTCAGCCTTATCTACTTGGCTTTCATAAATATTCTACCAGCAGCAGCATAGGTTTAGTTCTATTCAGCGATCAAGATGAATCTGCCGAAGAAATGCTAAAACAAGCCGACATTGCCATGTATGAGGCCAAGAAAGCAGGCCGTAACACGCTACGATTTTTTGACCCACAAATGCAGGCAAACATTAAAGCCTATCTCACATTAGAAAACGAATTACGTACAGCTCTTGAGAAAAAACAATTCCAGTTGCATTACCAAATTCAGGTAGACAATACACACCAGCCATTGGGAGCCGAGGTGTTGATTCGTTGGTTACATCCTGAACGGGGTTTGGTTTATCCTGGAGAATTTATTCAAATGGTGGAAGAAACCAATTTAATCGTACCGATTGGACAATGGGTATTAGAAACAGCCTGCAAACAACTCAAGGCATGGGAGCAAGATGAATTAACCAAGCAACTCACATTGTCAGTAAACGTAAGCACAAAACAATATCGTCAAGCAGATTTCGTTAGCCAAGTAGAATCCGCTATACAACATCACAGCATAAATCCGAACCTCCTTAAGCTAGAGTTGACCGAAAGTATTCTGGTTGAAAATATTGAGACCATGAACGAATTGGGAAAAATCGGTATTCAACTTTCCTTGGACGACTTCGGCACCGGCTATTCATCGCTNNAGCTCAAGATTGACCAGTCCTTCGTCCGAGATATTGAGATGGATAACAACGATAAAGAGATTGTTCGCACCATCATCAGCATGGCAAATGCAATGAATCTTAACGTTATCGCTGAAGGAGTTGAAACTAATGAACAGCTTGCTCTTCTTGAAGAGTACGGTTGTTTAACCTATCAAGGTTATCTATTCGGAAAGCCAGCACCGATAGAACAGTTTGAGTCGCAGATAAAAGAATTGTCACGCCAATAGATCAGTAACGGTAATGAGAAGACTAGTGTGGATGATAGTTGTAGCTGCGGCGCAGGAGCCTTCATGAAAAAACATCAAGATTCTAAAGATGCAGATCATTCCATTTTGCAACGGTTAAAAACGGCTACAGCTTCACAGCATAGTCAGGTCGAGCGGCGTTTTAAGATTCTTGATCCACATCTGTCACTCGATCAATACATAGACTGGCTAGCCCGCTTGTATGGCTATTACGAACCTTTTGAACATATGATTGAACCTTGGTCTTCGGAAATATCTAT
>PMDM01000113.1 GCA_003155565.1 Methylococcaceae bacterium
ACCTTGATGGTTGACATGTCATAGGTTAAGGTATGGGATTCAATCGATCTACGCATCCGCTCTGCGACTAATTCAGCGCCGACAAGATCGGTTTCACTCAACAAAATGACAAATTCTTCACCGCCAAAGCGAAAAACAATATCACTGTTTCGTAATTCTTCCTTGATCCATTTGGAAACTGAAGCGAGCGTGATATCGCCGCATTCGTGCCCATGGCGATCATTAACGTCCTTGAAATGATCGATATCCAGAAAAATAATGGCTAAGCTTTTAACATGACGAGTCGCAAGGTAAATTTCCCGTTGAATCAAATCATTAAAACAAGCCCTGTTGTTTGCTTGGGTTAATGGGTCGGTATAAGCCATTTTTAGGGCTTGCTGATATAAGGTCGCATTTTTCAACGGATAAATTAAGCAGCAAAGCAACGTTTCCAACAACTCGAGTTCAGCGTTATTAAATTTATGGTTGCGCATGAGCTTTAACTCACCCAGTTGTTGCTCCTCAATTTTAAGGGCATAGCTGCAGGAATGTTTGGTAAAAACGCCTTTTTTAATTTCCAGACCGAACTCTGCATTGGTGTAAACAAAAGCGCTATGGGGTACTATGCTTTCAATTTTATTACTGAAGTTTGCAATCAGCTTATTGAAATCTAGCGTCGTTTGTAAGGCGACGCTAATGTCATAGGGTTTCAAATTAACAACTTTCGTTGCTTCAAACATCTTATTGCTAATAACTGCCAAGTTTGTTGATTTCTTTGTCATAACGGCTTACTCTTCTATTTAATCATTACTGTTACAAGAATTTAAGCTAGAATTATGCCAAGTTTTTAAATAAACCATTAATCAATAGGTTATTGTCTATTTTTCGGTTTATTTAAGCTGGTGTAGGCAAATTGTATCTTTTAATGTCAAGTATTTGACTGTAATTAGTCAAAAGTGATGTCGATAATGATATTAGCAAAGATCTTTTGCTAATAGAAAACAGCGCTATACCAATCTGGATTGTGGTATCCCGTACAGGGAGGCAATTAGTTATTGATTTCTCGATGTTGTCGTCAATCGATGTATGAACGACGCATTGGGTGAAGATAAACGAAAGTAGATTATCGGGTAGTCAGTGGTCAAATTCCCAGTAGCTAACCGAGTGGGTTTGTAAATGTAACAGTGTTTGCAACGTAATAACCACAAGCCGAACTCGGTATAGGTCAAATAATATCGCCTTAAAAAGAATCAGTAAATTAATGCCCCAGATAGTCACTCAAGTGGCTGGATAACAAATTGAACCCCAAGGCTGACTTAATTAAATAAGCAACAAAGAAAATAAACAAGCTGATGGTTAAATTTAACCCTACAAGCATTGTGATCACTGCGATTCTATTTGCGATTATACTAAAACCTGATGCTGTGTATGGCCGTTGACTTTTACGCCGATCTTTACCTACAAATAGAACAATATAGAAGCGGGAAACAATTAAATCTATATTCACCCGTAAATCCACAATCTTGGGGCAGGGTTTCAGCGTAGGGGGTTCCAGTGCCATTCGGACTGCGGCTAACTGTTCTGGAGTTAAGCTATTATGAACGTCGACATCTATTTGCTGAAGGTAATAGTCGGCTGTACGCTCAGAATACTCCGGTTGATCGATCAATAGATTTTGAGATGAATAATTCATGCTAAGACGGAGAATAAATTGCAGCGTTTTTGGGTAAAATTGCAAACCCCTTACTACTGACAGTGAAAAAAAGATGCCCGGTGTCGCCGCCGGCCATCGCCTGTACACAATTATCTCAAGAGACTTAAGACACCTTGTGATAATTGGTTGGCTTGGGACAACATCGCAGTACCCGCTTATTGAAACACTTGCGCCCTCGACGGTTGGCCTTTTCTTTCGCAAAGTCAGCGTCCTGGATACGGCGTGAAGCGGACAGGTTTTCAATCGTGGTTTGTTGGTTGGCCACGACTGAAGACAACCGTTGCAATGAAGTGGACAACGAGGCTTGGGACGTGCTCAAGTTACGTTGTGCGTTTAATGATGAAACATTGGTGTTTACTGTTAAAGCCATGATAGATCTCATGTTATCCCGGTTAAAGATTAGGCTGCCGGGTATTACAGTTCGGGGTCTTGATCTCTTTTGATGATTTCCCCACCTGCCCTAGTTATCGACCAATAGCCTTTAAACTTTAGCGTTTTTTATCCTAAGACGGAAAAAAAATTTGCAACGTTTTTGGGTAAAGTTGCCAGCCACTTACCAACCCAATCACTACTAAACACATCAAGGCAAAAAAAGCCCAAATTCTTGAAACATATCTTTGCCGTAAAAAATCACTTGCTTTACCCAACAGCCAGACAACGCCTAACGCAAACAGCCAGTTTGCTAGCAACACCATGGGAATGAACCGAAACTCTGGTCTTGGCAAATCATGGAGCCAAAGTTGATTTATCGCAGCCATAGACATTAAGCCCACTACCCAAACTGACGCCAGTGCGATTGCTCCTGATCCGACCCAAGTAACATAGCAAATCATTGCTAGTGTCCCAATACACACAGTTTGCGTAGCCACATAGCCGTTCAAAAGCCAACCGATCATTACGAAACTAACGAGAACCGTAACCAAATACAATGGGGTAATTATTTTTTGGCCCAATAAACTTAAGGAAAGGAATTTCATCTCCACTTTCCCATATACGGAAGATATTTAGGATAGGTAAATTCTTTTAATGCAATCATATGTAAATCTTTTTGCCGAGTTTAAATGAGCCATGGAAGCGCTGCATCACAGGTTTCTGTACCATTAAGTAGCGCCAATAGATGGTATTTTACCCATACTGGCCGTGGAGATCAGCAAAAATCATGAGGTTTATCACTAGGGAAATCTAACTGATACCAATCCCAATAAGTTATCTTGTTACGCCTTCTCTAGAGGAGAAGGTCAGGATGAGGGGATTCATATAACAACTTTTTGGGATTGGTATAATCGCAATTTAAACCACCATACCGAGAAGATACTGAAATTTTTTTGAATGTAATACAACATCCGGTCATAAGACAAGTAAAGAACTACCGCGCATCGTAATCCGCCATATCAACGGTCACCACTACGGTGGATTACGCACGCCCAAAGGGTAGTGGGTTAAATCTGTGATTTAACCCACTACCCGATAAGACATGCCAGGCGTTAACGATATTTTCGGATTTGAACCTGCCTAGGGATGCCGATAAACCATTTTAACCCGTTGAATCCCCGCTAGCCCTGATTAAAGCCATATTGTGCGTTTTTGCATAATTAAGGTTGGTTATTACTCAGAATCTATTTTGCCCAAAATTCCCGCAAAACGTGGGCAGCCATTTTTGGGGTGCGCCCTCGGGTAAAGACACCCTTCATATTTATGCCTCCTACGCGCATGATGCTCTGCACCGAGGCGAAGTCGGCAAAGTTCCAAACCTGCATACCGGCGATGTAGTCCTTCTGCGCCGCCACCATAAGATGTCCGCGTATGTACTCGGCCTGATATTCTTCGGTCCACATGACGTTAGGGTGACCGTGCATACCTGCCAAAGTATCCGCACCAAACTCGGTCATGATGATGGGTTTATGCCAGGTTTCCCAGACAGCATCGAGTTCCTGTTCAAGTGAAACCAATGCCTTATCAAGTTCGCCACCCAGGATATACCAACCCCAATAGCGATTCATGCAGACGACATCGCAGTGCTCAACCCAGGATGTAGGCGTGCCCCCTAAAGTCGCAAACGTCACCAGCCGGGTAGGATCCAATTCGCGGACGCGGCGCATTAATTTATCAAGAAAATCCTTACCTTTAACCACTGCGGGATCATTAAGGGCATCCGAAGCCGTCAAGTTCAGCCTTGGGGTCATTGGTTCATTCGCCACGCACCACATCACCACGCTGGGATGATTTTTGTCGCGGGCGATCAACTCATCAATTTGTTGTAGGCACATGCGTTGACGGACGGCGATGTTCTCGTCATCCTCAAACTGTAAGCTGACAGCGGGTATCTCATCTATGATCAGGAAGCCTTCCCGGTCAGCCAGTTGCATCTCTTCTTCGCTGTAGGGATAATGCGAGGTGCGATAGCTGTTAGCACCCGTCCAGCGCATTAACTGATAATCCTTGACCAACAGGGGCAAGTTCAATCCCTTCCCGCTGGCGATGAAATCCTCGTGACGACCATAGCCATTCATCTGCACCGGTTGACCATTAAGCAAAATTTGGCCGCCCTGCACCGCAATTGTGCGGATGCCAACTTTCAATGCGTAATGGTCTTGTTCTGTCTGGATGGTCAGGACGTATAGATAAGGGGTCTTGTCAGACCAGAACTTGGCATTGGCAACGGTAAGTTGCACTTCGGCCAGGCCATCCAGGAAGGCCAGCTTGGCTGTGACAGTTGTATCGCCACCCTTTATCTGCAAGAAACCCTGTTCCGAGACCGCTGCACTCAGCCGGACAGTCATCTTCAGGATGCCGTCAGCCCCATCAATTTCAGTAACAACCGTTACATCTTCAATATAGGTTTGAGGGACGCTATACAACACCACCGGGCGGTGAATACCCGCAAACGGAAAGAAATCATAGGTGGTGTGCGGGAAGCTGGCGACTGGCAATAACGGGGTGTTCATATTGCCGGAAGGTACTCGGGTGGGTTTTAGTTCGTTCTCAACGCTGATGGCGATGACGTTTTCCGTTTCCCATCGGATTTGATCGGTGATCTCGAAAGCGAAGGGCAAGTGCCCGCCTTCGTGCGAGCCGATCTTGTTGCCGTTGACATAAACTGTAGCGAAATAACAGGCTGAACCGACCCGCAAGAACACACGCTGTCCCCGCCAGCCCTGCGGGATATACGTCGATTTGACATACCAGGCAAGTCCGAGGTAGTTGTAAAGGCCCTCATACTGCTCGTTCCAACTGCCTGGAACTGCGATTGAGCGAGCGTCCACAAGCCCATTTTGCCAGCCTTTTTGTTCACCCATTTGATCGGGATCAACCTGAAAATCCCAAACACCGGATAGGTCAAGTTTATTTCTGAAAATGTTCTGTTGTGGATATAGCATCACAAGTCTCCCTTTGACAGATATGGCAGTGGTACTGATCCCCTCCTGCCTTTGGATGAGAATGAGGTTTCAGCAGTTATTGCAGCCAGACAAAGGCCATCTGCTGGCTATTTTATCTTGATGTGGAACTATAATCGCGTTTTCTTCTTCCAGTGTGATACAACCGCCCAACAAGTTAAATGGATTGCTTATAGAGATCAAGCGTATATAAACACACTTTGTGGTCTAATTTCTGATTAACAGCCCGTATGAGTGGCATATTTTTTTATCCAACACACCAGGCCGAAGCAATATTATTTAGAAAATGAACAGAATAGATTTCTCTGGAATGATGCGAATTATATTCAGGCAGTACTTTTTCTTTGTCTTTTTCTAAAGGGCTGACCATCCATTTTTTAAGTATCAGTTATTATGATGTCCCCTTAACAGTTTTTCGATACGTTGAACCATAGGATCATCTTCCATATCCCCCAAATCGGTGTCCCTTGCCACATTGAACGCAAATGGTATCACCTCGGATAAGATTCCCACCAAACTGGAAGGCGTTGCGTTTGCCCCCCCGATCAACCAGCATACCTTGTTTATCGCCAATGACAATGACTTCTTGCCGTCTGTAAGCGGGGTTGTTAATCCCAATCAATTCTTCGTTTTTTCAGTTGAAGAGACTGACCTGCCTAATTTCGTACCGCAAGCAATTTCTCCTTTTGACCATGATAGCCACGATCATGGTTAAAGCAACAATCCAGCAATTTTCAGGCACGCGTTAACCGAACAACAATTCCTTGTTTAGGAATATTCCTTAGCGAAGACACAAAGCGGATAGCTTTTTGTCTTCGCCGTTTTTATGCCGATAGGATATGTATGGGATATGCGCGCAAGACCACTTGACTCTACAAAGGTTAGTCAGGGTCTGGTTATTGATTTTCATCGTACTGTAATCATTTGTTCATATCGAACCCGTAAAATTAGAATCATAAACTAACTGTGAATTGTTATATGCCTTTGAAAATTGCTATTGTTACCGATGCCTGGCGCCCACAAATCAATGGTGTGGTTACGACCATTGAGAATACCTGTAGAACACTTAAGGATCAGGGCAATGATATTCTCATGATTACCCCTGACCAGTTCTATACCGTCCCCTGCCCCAGTTACCCGTCCATCAAATTATCAATTTTTTGCTATCCTAAGGTCAAACGGTTGTTGGACAATTTTGCGCCAGACCACATCCATATTGCCACTGAAGGCCCATTAGGTCTTGCCGGCAGGAAATATTGCCTGAAACGTAAGCTGGCCTTCACCACCTCATTCCATACCCTTTTTGCAGAATATATCAATATGCGCTTAAAGATTCCGGTTGCTTGGGGTTACCGCCTGCTCCATTGGTTTCACAAGCCCGCAAGCCGGATCATGATCGCCACTGCACAGGTGGAAACTGATCTAAGTAACAGGGGCTTTAATAAAGCACAATTTGTGCGTTGGTCGCGGGGTGTGGACGCTGACCGCTTTAAGCCGAGAGCTAAAGATTTTCTGGCTTACCCTCGACCAATTTCGATGTATGTGGGCAGGGTTGCAGTTGAAAAAAATTTGGACGCCTTTCTTACCTTGTCAATTCCAGGCACTAAAGTCGTGGTTGGCGACGGCCCGCAACTGAACAAATTAAAAAAGCATTTCCCGGACGTTGTTTTTGCTGGCTTTGAAACAGGTGAGAAATTAGCAAAAACGATGGCAGCAGCAGATGTTTTCGTTTTCCCCAGCCGAACCGACACGTTTGGAATAGTGATGCTGGATGCACTGGCCTGCGGTGTGCCGGTAGCCGCTTTTCCAATACAAGGCCCCCTGGATGTTTTAATGGACAATCTAACTGGCTGTATGCGGGAAAACTTGCAGGCGGCGTTTTACGGCGCATTAGCGTTAAATAGCGAAGATTGCCGCCAACAAGCATTAAAATATTCCTGGCAAAATTGTTCTGCCCAGTTTTTAAATAATTTAGTGCCTGTTTCATAGCGTGATATTTCAATTCTGGTTTATGGAGGTTGCAAAATATTCATTTGCTCGATGATTTACATAAAATTGTTTTAGATCGTATAACTATTACCGATTACCGAAACAGTCCAATCCCGTTAACTGTCATCATCCCTTCATAAACTTGTTATAACTTAACTGCCGTAGTTCTTCAAACCGTCGAATCGGAGCTAAAAGATGACATTGAGCAAAACTTTAGCTGGCTTTGGAGTGTTGGCATTAGTTATCCAACTTTCTGTTGCCGGGGACAATTCTGATACCAATAATCAAGCTGTGACTCCATCTCTGCCTAATGGAATTTCCAGTGGCGATACCACGCAGACATCAACCGTATTGTGGACGCGTAGCGCAATAACAGGCGATGTACGCTTTCAAGTCAAAGGTGGTGATGGTGTGGTTCTTGATAACACAGTAACGGTCAAAAATCCTCTGAAGCCAATCAAAATAGACGTTGACCATTTAGCGTCTGGCGAAAAATACACTTATAAGGTCACCGGTCTAGATGGACAATCCCTAAAAGGCACATTCAAGACGGCAGCTGAACCTAATTCCGATGAAGGCTTAAGTTTCGGCGTTTCTGGCGACTGGCGTGGCGAACTGGCTCCGTATCCCGCTATCAAGAATGTGGACAGTAAAAGCCTGGATTTTTTCGTCAAGCTGGGTGATACGATTTATGCGGATATTGCCAGTCCTGCCGTCCCAACAGGTCAAGCAAGGACACTGGCAGAATACCGCACAAAACACCAGGAAGTCTATGCCAGCCATACGGGCATCAATAGCTTTGCCGATCTACAAAAAGACGTCTCGATATTTTCAACGATTGACGACCATGAAGTCATCAACGATTTTGCTGGCGGTACGGCAGCGGCAAATGACCCACGATTTTCTACAACAACTGGACTGGTTAATCAGACGGCACTTTATAAAAACGGCTTACAGGCTTTTGTTGAATACAATGCGATCAAAAACAAACGCAATCCATTCACAGGCGACAACTTGACGGATGGCCGCCCGGACTTATACCGCTCACAACGCTATGGTAGCATTGCCGGGGTTTACATTCTGGATGCCCGTTCATTCAGAAACCAAGAACTGCCTGGCGTTGGCAATATTACCGATCCTGCACAAATCGGAAGTTTTATCGCACGATCATTCGATGCGGGGAAAACCAATACGCGGACTATGCTGGGGCAAAAGCAAATGGCACAGCTTAAAGCGGATTTATTGGCCGCCCAAAATGACGGCATCATCTGGAAATTTGTGGTACTGCCTGAGCCTATCCAAAACATGGGTGTATTGGGTGCATCTGACCGTTATGAAGGCTATGCGTCGGAGCGATCAGAATTGTTGGGGTTTATAGACGAACAGGCCATCAAGAATGTCGTTTTTATCGCAGCTGATATTCATGGCACGGTGATTAACGATTTAACTTACCAGCGCCGTGAAGATGTATTAAAGGCACTGGTAACTTCAGGCAATCCATTGACAGCACCTCAGCGAATGACATCCGCTTTTGAAATCACAACTGGCTCCGTCGCTTTTGACCCTGCCTTTGGCGATGCGGTGACAAGGTTACTGGCTTTCGTGCCTGGAGGACAAACCGTCCTGGATCAATTGCTGGCTTCGGTCAATGTGAACAATCTCGACGAATTTAAACAACTGCCGAAGACGGTCAAAAATACCGCAATGCAAGCCTTGATCGACCAACAGTTGAGCAACCTGGGTTACACGCCGATTGGTTTACAGGACAACAACCTGATTAAAGCGAAGCTGAAACAAGGCAGCAATGCAGCCTTATTTTCTTTTGGCTGGACGCGCTTTGATATCGTACCTGAAAGCCATACCTTGAAAATAACGACGTATGGCATAGAACCTTATACGGTTCAAAATCTGGCTGACAACAGTGCTGAGGTCATTAGTCGTAAGCCTGAAATTGTCAGTCAATTGCTGGTTTCTCCACAATATTAGTTGGTCTAAAAATCTGTCAAAATAACTGACTCTAATTCTTCATCGTGCTGTAACTACGTTTTCATATTGCGGGTCTATGGTAGAGATCGTTCGTTACCGGGCTGATTAAGCAATTATCAATTTTTCCTAGTGAATAGCAATCTGCGACAAAGTAAATCTACACAAATCTTTGCTATTGCCACTAATTATTACTACATAAGAATGGAGGAGCAACCCATGAAAATAAGACAAATCGCCAGTGGCATAGCATTAATACTTTCTTTTACGAGTGTTTGCCAAGCCTTTGAGAGTAAACAAGAACATGAAAGGCCAAAACCACCCGTTACCGTCAAAATAGTAGCCATAAATGATTTTCACGGGCAATTAGAATCTCCGGAAACAACCTTACGCAATGTGCCTGCAACACCAACGTTGCCCAGTCCGGATTGGATAGCCGGTTATATCGCCGACCTTAAGAGTAAAAACCCTAACACTGCGTTTGTTTCAGCAGGCGACCTTATCGGTGCGACACCTTTGGTATCGGCCCTGTTCCACGACGAAGGCACCATCGAAACCATGAANNGGCAAGGACGAGCTGTTGCGGATGCAAAGGGGTGGCTGCCATCCAACGGATGTAAATAGTTGCCAAGGTGCTTCGGTTGGAACTCCCGTTCCGTTTGAAGGCGCTGATTTCAAGTTTTTGGCGGCTAATGTCGTTGAAACCGCTACTGGAAAAACGCTCTTCCCTTCTTTTACCATCAAGGAATACGACGACGTTAAAGTTGGCTATATCGGACTGACCTTAAAGGAAACGCCAACCATAGTCACGCCAACGGGTGTGGCAGGACTGGAATTCAAGGACGAAGCCGCAACTATCAATGCCTTGATTCCTCAACTTTACAGAAGGGGCGCTAAAGCCATTGTGGTCTTGATCCATCAAGGCGGCACGATACCTGTGGCTCAAGCGGTATCGACCATCAACACCTGTGATGGCAATCTGGATGGTTCTCCGATAAAAACAATCGTCAATCAACTCTCAGATTCGGTTGACCTCGTGATTTCTGGGCATACTTATCAAGCCTATAACTGTATGATAGCAACCAAGAATGGAGCGCATTTGATTCCGGTAACCAGCGCCAATTCCCAAGGTAGGGTATTCACCGAAATTGATATGGTTATCAATGCTATATCAGGAAGGATCCAAAGCGTCAATGCTATCAATAAGGTTGTAGATAGAACGAATACGGCTATTATTCCTGATGTCGGGATTAAGCAGATTGTTGATAACTACAAGACCTTGGTACAGCCGATTGCCAACCGTATCATCGGTAGCATTACTGCAATTCTATCGCGCACCGCTAATGCGACAGGTGAATCAGCTATGGGTGATGTGATTGCAGATGCCCAGCTCGCCGCCACCAAAGATCCTGCCTTCGGCGGCGCAGTGGTTGCCTTTATGAACCCTGGCGGCGTCCGCGCCGACCTCACGTTTCTCTCCAGCAGTGCTGGTGAAGGTGATGGCAATGTCACTTTCGGTGAAGCTTTTACTGTGCAACCTTTTGGTAACAGCTTGGTTACGATGACATTGACCGGCACTCAAATCGAGACATTGCTTGAACAACAATTTCAAGGTTGTCCGAACAATCAGCCTTTCAACCGCATACTGTCTACTTCTGAAGGTTTCTCTTACGAATGGGCTTTGTCTAGTCCTGCCAGCATCAAGATTAACGACGTAGCGGTTGACCCTACGGCAAATTACCGCGTCACGGTCAACAGCTTTATGGCAGATGGCGGTGATAATTTCTTAGTTCTGCCACAGGGTATAAACCGCTTGGGAGGCGCACAAGACATTGATGCCCTAGCGGATTGATNNAAGACATTGATGCCCTAGCGGATTACTTTGCCGCTAATTCACCGGTATCGCCTAGTGCATTGGATAGGATACTGCGCTTACCATAACCTGGAACTTATGGAGACAGTGTTTGCCGCTGGTTGTTTTGACCAGCGGCTTACTGTCATTCACTTCCATATATCATTTATTTATCGTTATTGAGGCAACTTTTTTCATCAATTATTAATAGAATCGACATCAAACGGACACAACAATCTAGTAATGTTCAATACTCAATCAGGTCGCATTCTCCCTAATTGAATCCTATAAATAAAATAACGGTATTGGAGATTATTATGAACTTTTTAAAAAACGTAGTAGCTCTTGGTGCGCTGGCGCTAGCACTGGCACCACTGGGCGTATCGGCAGGCCAAGACAATAAAAACAGCGGAGGAGACAGTAACATCCAAGTCGGGCCGCGGCCTTATTATTTAGTGGACAAGATGAACAATAGTCCCCTAAAACGTAAACTGGAACAATGCGGCAAAGGCCCTTTCTACAAGACTGATTTTTCCATAGGCCACCGTGGCGGCGGCACCCTTCAGTTCCCAGAACATACCAAAGAAAGCCATGAAGNNGCCGCCACGACCAGTGCGATCTGCATACCACGACCAATATTCTTGTTACAACGCTTGCGGCGGCCTGTACCAAGCCATTTTCTCCGGCTGAATTCGACACCAATGGTAAGCTAGTAAAACCCGCTTCGGCGCTTTGCTGTACCAGTGACTTAAGCGTAGCTGAGTTCAAGACACTTAAGGGCAAAATGGACGCGTCCAATCCTAAAGCTACCACACCAGAAGAGTACCAAGGCGGCACTGCGAATTGGCGCACTGACCTATATTCCACTGGGGCAACCGTGTTGACCCATAAAGAGAGTATCCAATTGCTTAAGACATTGGGCAGTAACTATACGCCGGAACTTAAGGCTGGCAACACTGCGGCCAAAACTCAAGTAGCAGATGTTTTTGGCAGTCAGGAGAATTATGCACAGGCGATGATTGAGGACTATAAAGCGGCTGGCATTTCCCCCAAAAAAGTATGGACGCAGTCGTTCAATAAAGCCGACATTTTGTACTGGATCAAGAACGAGCCTGCTTTCGGCAAGCAAGCCACGTATCTCGACGATGCCAATATCCCTTCGGAACTACCCACTGCGGCTGAATTGAAAGGTTATGCTGACGAAGGCATCAAGATCGTCGCTCCTCCTATGTGGGCGTTGTTGGCGGTAGAGAACGGCAGGATTGTACCCTCGCAGTACGCCAAAGACGCAAAAGCTGCCGGACTCGACATCATAACCTGGACGTTGGAACGTTCTGGACGCGTCAAAGAAGAAATATTGCCAACCAAAGGTACAGCTTCTCCTTCGTTCTACTACCAAACCACGTTGGATGCGCTTGAAAACGATGGCGACATTATGACTACTCTGGATGTGCTGGCTAAGCAGGTGGGCATTCTGGGTATATTCTCAGACTGGTCGGGCACCGTTAGTTACTATGCAAGTTGTATGAATCTGAAATAAATTCAGCAAAGTAAGGCTTAGTTTTAGTACCGATAATTGTTATTGGATTCATTGCAGGTTTGGATGCGCAGACGAAAGGAAGCGCATCCAAACTAACAATCAATTTCATACACAAGCTAAGCAAACTTGCGTGACACATAACTTAAGACACAATGCTTAGGTTCAGAGCATCCCTAATGACTATGTAATCGTACGCCAATCAATCTATCATCTAATAATTTTAGAACCTGAGACTCTCAAACGATAAAAGAGGAAACATCCCCATGAAAAAACTTGATAAAAAGCAGAATGCTATTTCGCAAGGTTTAGTATTCACCGCTTTACCGGTATTTTTAGCATTGACTTCGTGTGCCGTATTAGCAGACGCGCCCCTAATGGAACAAGGCATCCAATTCGGCGATTTGGCACCGGGACGCGTTATCGTATGGAGCCATGCAGACCGCCCTGCACGTATGATGGTGCAGTACGCTTTCAACGAACAATTTACAAATTCCAGAACTATCCGTGGGCCTTATGCGCTTGAAGCCAGTGACTTTACTGCCCGTCAAGATTTGGTCGGACTTCCCGATGGCAAGGATGTTTTTGTCAAAGTCTGGTTTGAAGATTTGACCAATTCCCGCGCCAAAAGCGAACCGGTACTCGGCCATTTTCATACCATCGGTAAGCAAGAGAGTATCCGTTTCGTTTGGGGTGGCGATATCAGCGGTCAAGGTTGGGGTATCAATGAAGCCTTTGGTGGCATGAAAATTTATGAAGCGATGCGCCAAGTGGAACCACAGTTCTTTATTTCCAGCGGCGACAACGTCTATTCTGATGGCCCTATCCCTGAAAGCAAACTCGCTGAGAACGGCCAGGTATGGACTAATCTTGTTACGCCAGAAGTCAGCAAGGTCGCCGAAACCCTGGATGAATTCCGTGGCCGCTACAAATACAATTTACTGGATCACAATATCCGCCGATTTAATGCCGAAGTGCCGCAAATCTGGCAATGGGACGACCACGAAGTTGTCAATAACTGGTCTAGTGCTAAAGACCTGAACTCAGATGCCCGCTACACCGTTAAGGATGTGCCGACTTTGATCGCCCATGCTACCAAAGCCTTCCATGAATATGCCCCACTGCGTCCACATGATGCCGAAGAATCCGAACGTGTTTACCGGAAAATTTCTTACGGCAAATTGTTGGATGTTTTTGTCTTGGATATGCGTAGCTATCGGGGGCCTAATACCGCAAATTTGCAAACCCAGGAAAGCACCGAAACCACTTTCCTTGGCGAAACGCAACTTGCCTGGCTCAAAGCCGAGATTAAGAATTCTAAAGCAACTTGGAAGGTTATCTCCGCTGATATGCCGATTGGTCTCAACATAGGAGATGGCACTGTTGATGATATTCCTAATGGTACGCCTCGTTGGGAAGCCATTGCCAATGGCAACAATGGGGCTGCGGCTGGTCGTGAATTGGAAACTGCCCGCTTGTTGAGCTTCATCAAGCATGAGCATATCAACAATATTGTTTGGCTTACTGCTGACGTGCATTATGCAGCCGCCCACTATTACGATCCTAGCAAAGCCCAAACCAAGGATTTTTCACCTTTCTGGGAATTTGTGGCAGGCCCGCTTAATGCGGGTACCTTTGGCCCCAACACCACTGACGGCACTTTCGGGCCACAAGTGGTATTCACTAAGGCACCACCGACAGGGCAAGCTAATCTGTCACCGTATGCCGGATTGCAATTCTTCGGCGAAGTTAACATAGATAGAGATACCAAGGCTATGACAGTTGATCTTAAAGATATTGACGGTATGCCCGTATTCACCAAGACCATCCCGGCAGAATCAAACAGGGATTAATCATTAAGCCGCCGAGATCATTTTGCCAGTTTTAGCAGCAACAACCTTATGGGAGCCCTTGCCTCGAGCCGATAATAGCAGGCACAAAATTTTATTATAATAACTGAGCAATCTTCTTGTAATAATGAGAAGTTATAATCGGATAGCAATTGAAACTAATTGGGTTTTCGAAGTTTTACTGGATTTAAACCCGATCAAACTATGTATTTATTATGAGGTGAAACATGTCCAAGACCGCTAAAAATATCAAAGTAGATATTTCCAATACTCAAGAAACCAACGATGCCATAACTCTCTCTGGTCTTGATACCAAGGTTACAGAGATTGCTTATCACAAAGCAGAAAGCAGAGGTTTTGCCCCAGGTCATGAACTTGATGATTGGCTGGAAGCTGAACAAGAATTAAATCTGTCATAAAGGAATTGGGGAAGCTAAACATAAGCCCATTAATCTCCCCGTTGAATAAGAGTTGGCGAGAATTGATCGAAAGAAATAGGAGCGGACGATGGACAACAGTAAAATTGGGCATCATATATCTGTCTAGTTTAATAAAGAACTGGAAGAAATACGCAATAAAGTTTTTACCATTAGAAGATGTGTCTGCAATTACCGAACGGGATGATAATGTAAGTCGAGAATATAACAATATTCTCAGGCAGTTGATTACCAGAATAATGGAAAACCCGAGAAATATTACCTGGACTTTGGATGCGCTTTGGACAGTCCGTTCACTGGAAAGAATTGGCGATCATGCCTGTTATATCTGCGAACATTTGATTTTTATGATTAAAGGCGAAGAGACACGCCATTTGAGCTAGTCAGAATTGAAAAAGGAGTTTGGGGAACACCCCTTAGATGGGGTAACACAAGAAACAGCCCTCATGATTAGAAACGGACAACTTTCCGATTCAATCAGACAGCCTTGTAAAGCAATTATAGCTTCAGAAGTGTAACTTTGGCCGCAGGGTAACATGTTTTCTCAGTCATATTTAATTGACAATAAATAATTGAAAAACAGTATAAACGGTATATACTGTTTACATTTAAGGATCATGGAGTCCATGATGAGTAAAACAAAGCCAAAATCAAAAAAAATAGCATCAGAACCACTTGAGATTGAATCGCCAATAGAGAACGCCGTAAACAAAAAAGCCTCTAAAAAGCCTTCAATAGCGACTTCAGCCGAAGCCGCTGAAGTCGTCGACACAGTTGTAAGCGACGTAGTTACTTCTAGGTTCTGTTGACGTTTCACCANNTTGTAAGCGACGTAGTTACTTCTAGTAAAAAAAGGAAAAAATTCAAACCTAAAGTCATTAGGGATAGTTTTCCCTTTCCAGAACAAGATTACCAGAAACTATCAGAACTCAAGAAAGCCTGCTTAGCAGCGGGAATCCATGTTAAAAAAGGTGAACTTCTTCGCGCCGGTCTGTATTTGATTACTAAATTAAGTTTAGAAGAACTGAAGCTGGTTGCTTCTTACCGGAAAGAGGTCGGCAGAACACAAACAAAGTTATATGTCCAATGTTTCACTATCATAATAAGGTAGATCCGCAAAGCCGGTTCCGCCTTTTGAGTTTTGATAGAACCTTAATGAATAACCTCGAACAATCAATCTAGCGTTTGCCCGATTTACCGTACTCACTAATTTCAAGAAACTTCAAAAAGGCAAATGTAAGCCACCCAACAATTACCAATCTGATCATAAAGATACCATAAGAAATTGGCCAAGGTATCCCTTGTCATCATGGAGAATTCAGACATACCAAAGACTCCGGCCAATACATTGAGCGGCAGAA
>PMDM01000196.1 GCA_003155565.1 Methylococcaceae bacterium
CATTGACCAACAAATTCATAAACACTTGATTCAACTGATGCGGCAAACACCACACTTGCGGAATGTCCCCGAATTCCTTGATAACGCTCGCTTTGTATTTGATCTCGTTATTGACAATATTCAGCGTACTTTCCAGGCCGGTATGCAAATCAGCCCATTGCCAATCGTCATCACCGCCCGCATGAGAAAAATCTTTGAGATCCTGAACGATCTTTTTAACTCGGGACGCGCCTTCGTGCGACTCATCCAGTAAGTCAAGCACATCAGTTTTAAGAAATTCCAGGTCGATCTTGTGCTTGAATGCCTCGATTTGACGGAGTTGCTCGGTATCGGTCAATGCCGGCTCGGCTTTTTCGTAAATAACAGCCAGCGCCAACAAATCCTCCACATAGCTTTTCAAAGAAGTCAGGTTAGAATTGATATAACCGATGGGGTTGTTGATTTCATGTGCGACCCCCGCTGCTAATTGGCCAATGGAGGACAATTTTTCCGATTGGAGCAGTTGCCCTTGGACTTCCTTAATTTTATCGACGGCTGTTTGCAATTCTTCATTGCGTTGTTTCAGTAAATCTTCAGAGTTTTTATGCTCGGTAATATCTACCGTGATACCGTCAATTCGTAATGATACGCCAGCATCGTCCTTGATGGCGCGCATATGATGAAATAACCAACGAAGTTCTCCGTCCGGACGTAGGATGCGGCAGGTTATTTTCTGAACGCCGCTGGTTAATAATTCAACCATACTGTTTTTCACCCGATTCCGGTCACGGAGATAAATAATGTCCAGCCATAAATTAGGATTATTGAAGAAATCCGCGACTGTATGGCCGGTTATCTCCTCGACGGGCTTATTGAGATAGAGCATTTCAAGTGTTTTTGGCTTCATCGACCAAACTACGCTATCCAAAGAATCAAGAATATCAGTTAGCCGCTTTTCCGATTGCTCCAGACGATTATGGGTCTCTTGTAATTGCCGATTCGAATTTATATAGCGTTCATTAGTTGCAGCAAGCAGTTGGATGCGCTTTTGCTGATCGCTATGCAACCAGATATTATCAATCACAAGAGTGATCAGGTTGACTAACATTTGTCCGCGGTCTAAATCCGCTTCAGTGTAATTCACCTTATCGTCAAGACTGTTGACGCATAATGCGCCGATCAACCGCTTACCCACCAGCAAAGGCCAACAAAGTGCTGTAAGGGGTATTTGCGCGCCCGATTTGGGAATAGGGTCATGAAAGCGCGGATCATTGTTTGCATTGCCTTTAAGCAATAATGCCTGTTTGTTTTCCAATACCCAATCAATAACGCCAGCACCGCTTGGTATAACACTGCCAATACACCCTTCCGGCAAACCGATACCGGCAACAATGCTTAAGCGGTTGTCTTCACCTTGGTACAATACCAATGATCCGGTATTAGCCCTGAATCCTTCGACAATATGGCGCAGAATCTGCCCAAACACCTCGTTTGAACTGTCTTGAAACAAATCGGATTGACCCAATTGGTAAAGGTCATTAACCCAGTGTAATTGTTGCGATTCACTTTTCAGCATAATTCCCCTTGAATTTAAAGAATGGCAACGATCTGATCGGCAAATTGCCGACCGGTGTTGACCCAGAGTGTCGCCTGATCAATCGGAATATCCAGTTTGTTAAGCACATTAGTGATGGCTTCCTGACGCTCCAAACCGGAGTCGTCACCCTGCTCCGCTTCAGTGACCAGTAAATTGGCAGCATAGACCAATAAGGCGAGGGATTTAGTGGAGTCGCGCGTGGGCGGGGTTTCGTGCAGCTCGATAGCTTCTTGAATGGCAACCGGAAGGTTCCATTTCATCGCGGCTTTACCGCCTATTTCCATGTGATCGAAGCCCAATATACGTCGTTCCGTCTCGACTCTATTCGGGTGTGGTTCATTGATAATGCGACTAAAATCATCAGGAAACAGCAAGACAATTACCAGTAATCCAATGTCATGTAACAATCCCGCCGAAAACGCAATGTCCTGACCAATACCGGTATAGATTGCAAGCTGCCGGGTACAATCGGCCACTGCCAAGCTGTGATGCAAAAACAGCGGATAGTCGAAGTCTTTATGCCGTACTGGTAACATTTTTGAAAAACAAACGCCAAGCAACATATCTCTCACCCGATTAAGGCCCAACAATACAATCGCTTGCCGCAACGAGCTGATTTCTCTGGACATACCGTAAAAAGGCGAATTGGCAATGCGTAAAATTCGAATCACCATGGGAGGGTCCTGGCTTATTTTGTCCGCGAATTTTGTTAAACTTTGGTTGTCAGCAGTGAATTGCAACGCTTCCATGAGCAACGCCGGCAAAGAAGGTAAATCAACCAGGCATAACTGCGCCGCTTTATCGTTCGAGTTCATGTCGGTTTATCAGTATGCTCTAAGGTGGACATCAACTCTCCCTGAACGGTGAAAGCACTATAATAGTTCCTTTTGATCGACTAATATCACCCATTGGGCTTACCCATACATGCATAACATTGCCATTCTCCAGATGCACTACGCCGCCGTTAAATTCTGTGGCGCTTGCCGAAGGCGTTTGTTGCAGCGCCCGCAATAGCGTTTCGGGTAGACATTCGCATGCCTGCAAGCCAAGTAAACATCCGCTAGGGTGACTTCGAAACAGTTCGTCTGCGCGTCGATTGGAAGCGGCGATCATGTTATGTTCATCAATACCAATAATTGCGATTGGTAAATGTTCTAGAATTTCCTGGGATATTTCCAACATATTATTGTTATGCAGGATTTCACGAGTTTTCTGTATAACTTGCTGTTCTAAATTCTGATTGAGCCTAAAAAGTTTATTGTTGGAATGTTGGAGCTCTCTGCTCAATCGCTGGTTTTCCAGTTCCATTTCATAAAATTCGAATGCTTCGCGGATATTATCCCGAAGCAACTCATCATCCCAGGGTTTAGTCAGAAACTTGTAGATCGCACCCTCGTTAATGGCGCTGGTTACCGATTCAAGTTCAGTATAACCGGATAAGACAATGCGGAAGGTTTTGGGGTAAAGCGCCTTAACCTTACGCAAAAACTCTACACCGGTCATCTGCGGCATACGTTGATCGGATATGATGACTCCCACTTCATGAATGGCTAAAAGATTAAGCCCTTCCGCACCGCTATTGGCGGTTAGAATGTTGTAACCGTCACGACGCAAAGTACGTTTAAGCGCATTGGTTATGTTCGCCTCGTCGTCGACCAGCAAAACGGTTCGATGTATATGCTTTTCTTCCACCATTGTTATTGGCTGAGTGATTTATTCATGCGCTGGCATTATCAAATGCATGTTTATTTATATTAGGAATCCTCATATAAAACGCCCTTGTTTAAATAATGACCTGGCTCTGGCAAATATGTTGGATTGTGGTATCCATAAAGCTAATGGTTAGTTGTATGCCATTGTCATAATAATAGACCAAGACTATACTTAAACAAGTAGTAACCGAGTCATCCGCCGATCAGTGAAGCTGACCGTGGGGACTATTGACCCAGGGCATCCTGTTTTTTAATCCTCTTTTCATCGACTTATCAGGAGTCCACAGTATGACCAGTGAAATCCAGCCGGAAGAATCAAAAATTCTATTGGTCGATGACGAACCGAATGTGTTGCGCGCCTTGACCCGTTTGCTAAAAAATTATCAAGTGGTGACTTTCACCAGTGGGGAGGAAGCATTGCTGGCAGCCCAAGAAAGGGCTTTCGACCTGGTTATATCGGATTTTCGGATGCCTGGCCTGGATGGGGTCGAATTTTTGACTTTTTTCAAGGCGTTGCAGCCAGACGCGATCCGAATGATCCTAACTGGATATGCCGACCTAAAAGGGATACAACACGCGATAAATGATGCCGAGGTTTTTCGGTTTATCAATAAGCCCTGGAACAATATTGAAATTTTAAATGCCGTAACTCGAGGCTTGGAGCATAAACATATGCTTTTGGAAAACAGGACATTGGCGGCTGAAGTTAGAAGACAACAAGCTTTGTTACAAAAAAAAGATGCCATACTTCGTGCATTGGAAGCAAAAGATCCAGGCATTACCAAGGTTAATTGGGAGCCGGATGGTTCAATTATCATCAAAGATGAAGAATATGACCTCGACAACCCTGTATTTGATTAGGCATCAATGTTTAAGGCTTTTTTGTCATAGCATGATTGCCTTGTGACAACAGTGGCCTATCATTTGCGCCTAAACGAATCCTGATAAGCGGTGACGTGCCCTTGTTCTCCCGAAGTGTAAGTACGCTGTTGACCATACGCTCACCGAGAATACAATTCTTTAAATAGACTTGGCCGTCATAAGATATTTCTTCAACTTCCATCCCGGCACGCAGCTGGGTCCATGAGATCTCGATAATTGGCCGCGTATTGTCTGAGGCTGCGATTTCGTCCAGATGCCTTAAAAAAATATCGACGACTTTGGGGTCATAATGTTTCATTTTAAAATCATGCAATCGTTTCCTGACATCGGCAACGGGCATGGGTTTCCCGGTCATGGTGCCTTCCGAAAAACCGATATAATCGCTAACCACCGATAATATCCTTGAGCCGAGCGGTATTTTTTCATCCGCTAACCCTTCAGGGCTACCCGAGCCGTCATAATGTTCATACTGGTACCGGATAAGCGTCGCCGCTGCATCCAGTTGTTCCAGGCCTTTTAACAAGGGAGCCGCTTCCTCCGCATGTTTTAAATAGCTTTTTTTCTGTAGTGCATCCATCGTGTAAAATGGCTGGGTAAGTATAATATCGGGCAGGGTCATTTTACCTATTTGCAGGAGCAAGCCTGCGTAGATTATGTTCCTGACCTCCTCATCCGGTAAGTTTAATTTTTTAGCTACACTATGCGCATTTTCAGCAATATACTTTGAATGCCCGCCTTTAATCCCTGGACGCATTTCTATGATGCGAGAGAATGCCTTAATGGAATCAGCATATTGTTTTTTTAAGCTGCTGTTGGCTTGATCAAGTTGTGCCGTACGCTGTTCAACACGTTCTTCCAAATGCTCGTTTAACGCTTTCAATTGCTCATTCTGTTGACTGATGACTGCGGATAAACGATCCCGTTCTTCCCGCAAACGTTTTTGTTCCAGTGCGTTACGAACCAATAGTTTCAGTTCTTCATCA
>PMDM01000409.1 GCA_003155565.1 Methylococcaceae bacterium
AGTCTTCTTGCCGAGAGTGGGCTTACCCCACGGGCTCTTAGGACCAGCAAGACCAATTGGCTGCCGACCTTCACCACCACCATGTGGATGGTCAACAGGATTCATTACAACCCCACGGACAGTCGGCCTAATGCCTCTCCACCGGGTAGCCCCTGCTTTTCCTAAAGAAGTTAAATTATGCTCTGAATTTGAAACTTCACCGATTACCGCACGGCAATCAGCTAAAACTTTCCGCATTTCACCTGAACGTAATCTTATCGTTGCATGAGCGCCATCCCTTGCCACCAACTGTACCGATGTACCAGCACTTCGTGCTAGTTGTGCGCCTTTGCCTGGCTTTAACTCCACACAATGGACGATGGCACCCATTGGCACATTACGCAATGGCATACAGTTACCGGGTTTTACGGGAACAGTTTCAGATGAAATAAGCTCTTGTCCTACTTCAATGCCTTTAGGCGCGATGATGTATCGACGTTCGCCATCTTTAAATAGGATAAGCGCAATATTGGCCGTCCTGTTTGGATCATACTCAAGACGCTCAACGACCGCCGGTATATCCAATTTATTGCGTTTAAAGTCGATAATGCGATAGCGCTGCTTATGCCCACCGCCAACATGCCGAGTTGTTATCCGACCTAGGTTATTCCGACCACCACTTTTACTTTTTTTACTCAGTAATGGAGCATAAGGTTTACCTTTATGGAGTCCTTCGCTCTTGATCCGCACAACGAAGCGCGAACCGGGTGATGTCGGTTTTGACTTTACAATAGCCATATCTTGTTACCGTTCCCTATTGTTTCTTTAATTTAATAAACTATGGCGTTGCAAAGTTTATATCATGTCCGGGCTTGAGCTTAACGTAAGCTTTTTTCCAATCGGATCGCTGACCCAATGTCTTCCCGAACCGCTTTTGCTTGCCTTTAACATTCAAAACATGAACCGAATCAACTTCAACACTAAACATTGCTTCGACGGCATTTTTGACTTGTTTTTTAGTTGCCTGTTTTTTTACCTTAAAGACAAACCGATGATCTTTTTCAGCAGCAATGGTGCTTTTTTCTGAGATAATTGGCGCTTCCAGAACATCAGCTAACTGGTAATTCATGCTAAACGCTCCTCTAAACTCTTTATCGCGGCAGATGTCGCAATAATCTTGTCAGCACCTACCAACAGCACTGGACTTAAATTTGCCGCCTCAACAACTTCAACATTTGGAATGTTCCTGGACGCAAGGATCAGATTGACTTCAACCTTATCGACGATGATCAAGACGCGCCTAGCATCTATATCTTTAAGTTTCTCGCTAAACTCTTTTGTCTTTGGGGTAGCGGGAATTATGCTGTCGCTAACAACTAACCTATTTTGTCTAAGCAATTCAGATAAAATAGACCGGATACCGACGCGAAACATTTTCTTATTCAGCTTTTGGTCATAATTCCTTGGCCTGGCTGCAAAAGTAACACCACCCGTCCGCCATAATGGGCTTCGGGTAGTACCTGCCCGCGCACGGCCTGTACCTTTTTGCTTCCACGGCTTTGATCCGCCGCCGCTGACATCTGAACGCGTCTTCTGTGCTTTTGTGCCCGCCCGTGCTCCGGCCAAATACCGAGTCACTAACTGATGAATTAACGTCTCGTTATAAGTTTGCCCAAAAACAGACTCAAGCACATCGACGTTATTGGAGTTATTTCCACTTAAAGCTAGTATTTGCAAACCCATAACCTAACCTTTATTTCTCATTTTCATTGCGGGTGTAACGATTACATCACCGCCCTTAGCGCCAGGCACTGCACCTTTTACTAGAATTAAATTTCTTTCGGTATCAACTGAGTGTATGGTCAGATTTTGGATAGTCCTTTTCACCGCACCAAGATGGCCCGCCATTTTTTTTCCTTTAAATACCCGCCCAGGCGTTTGGTTCATACCAATGGAACCCAATACCCTGTGCGAGAGCGAGTTACCATGGGTGGCATCCTGCATGTGAAAATGATGGCGCTTGATACCGCCAGCAAATCCTTTACCAATCGTTCTTCCCTGCACATCAACCACTTGGCCTGCTGAGAAAATACTCACGGGCAATTGGATGCCTACGACAAAGTCTTGGCCTTCATCTTCTGCAAGCCTGAATTCCCACAGCCCTCTTCCGGCTGTCATATTTGCTGCTGCATAGTGACCAGCCATCGCCTTATTGACATGAGATGACTTTTTATCGCCTACTGCGACCTGAATCGAACGATACCCGTCAACTTCAACACTTTTAATCTGGGCAATTCTATTGGAGTCAACCTGTAATACAGTAACGGGTACGGAAACGCCATCTTCAGTAAATACCCTGGTCATACCACATTTTCGACCTACAAGACCTATTGACATCTGCCAATCCCTCTATTCTTAACTTAACTTTATCTGAACATCAACGCCGGCGGCGAGATCCAATTTCATCAAGGCATCGACTGTTTTCTCAGTCGGCTCAACAATATCCAGCAACCTTTTGTATGTCCTTAATTCATATTGATCCCTCGCATCTTTATTGACATGCGGAGAAATCAAAATCGTATAGCGCTCTTTTTTAGTAGGCAAGGGAATAGGGCCTTTAACTTGAGCGCCTGTACGCCTTGCTGTTTCTACTATCTCACCAGCCGATTGATCAATCAATTTATGGTCAAACGATTTCAACCGGATTCTGATAGTTTGGTTTGTCATATTATTTACTCAATGATTGATGCAACAACGCCAGCACCTACCGTACGACCACCTTCACGAATAGCGAAGCGTAAGCCGTCTTCCATAGCAATCGGTGATATTAATTTCACTTTAACTGAAATATTATCCCCAGGCATGACCATTTCTACGCCTTCTGGAAGATCAACTGCACCGGTTACATCGGTTGTCCTGAAATAAAACTGTGGACGATAACCGTTAAAGAAAGGCGTATGACGACCACCTTCATCTTTTGACAATACGTATATTTCAGCATTGAAATGGGCATGTGGCTTGATGGTACCTTTGTGGGCCAATACTTGTCCACGTTCTACGTCATCCCGCTTCGTACCTCTTAAAAGGATACCCACGTTATCGCCAGCCTGGCCTTGATCCAACAGCTTGCGGAACATTTCCACGCCAGTACAGGTGGTCACTACAGTAGGCTTGATACCAACGATTTCAACTTCTTGACCGACCTTGACAATACCGCGTTCGATACGACCTGTCACCACAGTACCACGACCTGAAATCGAGAATACATCTTCAATCGGCATTAAGAATGCGCCATCCACTGCTCTTTCTGGCAAGGGAATGTAGCTATCCAGCGCTTCAACCAACTTAATCACTGAAGGGACACCAATTTCACTTTCATCGCCTTGCAATGCGAGCAATGCTGAACCTCTGATGATAGGTGTATCGTCACCTGGAAACTCATACATATCCAACAATTCCCTGAGTTCCATTTCCACCAATTCGATCAACT
>PMDM01000093.1 GCA_003155565.1 Methylococcaceae bacterium
GGTCAGTTTGACATTGCTGGATTCACTCAATCCATAAACTGCAAGCAGGTTGGTGACATGGTGTAACTCTGCGGACAGCTCAACTCCTGTGGCACCGCCCCCGACGATCGCAATCGACAGCGGCTTATTCTTTTCCGCATCCGCTCCAGCATGATTTTTAATGTAGGATTCAACCAATTGCTTTTGGAACTTGAAAGCTTGCGAAGTGGTATCGAGGAACAGGCAATGCTCTTCTACGCCTTTGATGCCAAAGGAATTGCTGACGCTACCAATAGCCATAACCAGCGTATCGTAACTGAATGTCCGCCTGGGAATAAGCTCCTCGCCGCTATCGCTGAAGGTAGGGCTGACATATATTTCCTTAAGCTTCCGGTTCAGCCCTTCCATTTTCCCTAACCGGAAACGAAATTTATTACGATATGCTTGCGCCAAATACTCTACCTGCTCAGCCTCATCCAGCGTACCTGCGGCCACCTCGTGCAGCAGCGGCTTCCAGATATGGGTTGAGGTCGCATCCAGCAACATGACTTCAGCCAATCCTTTTGTGCCTAACTTACGGCCTAAACGGGTGGCAAGCTCTAAACCAGCCGCGCCACCACCTACGACCACTATCTTATGTTTTTGATTATGCTTTTTATTATTATCCGACAATGCCAGTGTCCTCCCCATATTGTTAGTGCGATTTTATCATTATAGTTAAGGAATCGCTGATAAAATCAAGGACTACCTAAGCAACCTGAAAATGTTGACTTTACTAATGATTCGATTCGATAATAGTTTTATACTAACCTCGCCCTTACAATAAAAAAAAGGAAAACACATGACCAACAACACACCCGCAACTATCGCAACGCTCTGGCGTTATCCTGTTAAATCCATGATGGGAGAAGAACTGAATGGCGCAGAAATAACCAAAGGCGGCCTTTTGGGCGACCGGGCTTATGCGCTCGTTGATGCCGAAACCGGAAAAGTTATCAGCGCAAAAAACCCCAAAAAATGGCCTAATATTTTCTTTTTTCGCGCTGCTTCCATTACTCCAAACTCGCAAGACAGTTTGCAACCGCTTTCGCTTTGGATAACCCTTCCTGACGGCACGGTATTACGCAGCGACCAAAGTGACATCAACGAAAAGCTCTCTCAATTTTTAGGAAATAAGGTGGTACTACAAACCCAATCTCCAAAAGATGCCAAGCTGGAACAATTTTGGCCTGAATTTGAAGGTGAAGCTAACGAAGTTTCCAATGAAGCGGTTGCAGGAGATGCACCTAAAGGAACATTTTTCGACTATGCCGCATTGCATCTGCTAACTACCAGCTCCATAGAAGCCATGCAACATCACTACCCAGAGGGCAGGTTTGAGGTCAGGCGCTTTAGGCCGAATATCATGATCGACACGACTGGCTTGACGGGGTTCGTGGAAAATGACTGGGTGGGGAAAACCATCAAACTTGGCAACAGCTTACGCCTGCAAGTCACCGACCCTTGCCCTCGCTGCGTTATGCCCACTCTCGCCCAAGGCGACTTGCCCCAAGACAACGGTATCTTCAAAAACGGCATTGCGAAAAACAAACCGATGGTGCCGTTTGCGGGTAAAGAACTGCCCAGTGTGGGTGTCTATGCGCGGGTGTTATCACCTGGTTGGGTTAAGCGGGGGGATATGGTTAGTATTGAAAGTTAAGTTTACTGTTCTTTGATGTGTCGACAGCGCGACGATTCATTTTAATCGGGTTCTCGTGCCCGGTTAACAAAATTTTCGTGTTAGCGACACCTTCAAAGCCTACTTAACAAAGCAATTTTTTTCTGCATAAGCTTCGGCTTCTTTCAGTTGTTTCCGCAAATCTTTTGATTGTTGTGGGTCACGAAACACGCCGCCAGCTTCGCCGGGTGTACTTTTTAACATTGAAAAAGTCCTGGCTGCTTCATATTCTGCAAAATTGAGCTTTTCGGCGATTTTATCTATTTTGCAGCCGCAAGCGTACTGGGTGATGAACGTAAGTCCGCCGTGTTGAGCGACGCAGTTTAAAACATATTCAACACGATCACGGGTGGGGTAATCGTTAACATTGACTACTTGCGCTTGTTCAGGCACTTTTTCTGGGGTTGTCGTGCAGCCACTAATTGCAACCATCGCAACAAAGCTAATTAGTAAGGGTGTTTTGTGTTTTTTCATAAATAATACTTTTCCCTATTCAGTTAGAAAACATGTTTTGCTTAAACCCATGCGGTAAGTTAAGAAAAACCTCGTCGTTCCGGCAGGGCTTGCCGAAACCGAGAAGCCAAGGATGCTTTAAGTAGAGACACAAAATCTTGCGTCTCTACGAGCCTTCTAATCAAGTCCTTCGACAGGCTCAGGACGAACTGTAACGGATTGATTCCGTTCGTGGTGAGCACTTCGATAAGCTCAGGAGAGCCTCGTCGAACCATGAGATGAATCCGCCTATTCCTCCGCCGCAAAATCGACAATTTTTTTCAATACGTCATTCATTTTAACCGAAAATTGATTTAATGCCTTATTGTCGGTGTCTGTGGGCAATAAATGGGTTCTAATGATGGTCTTACCCTGGTATTGATAGGCGATTACATTACACGGCATGTGCCTAATAGCTTGAGGCGACATTAGCAATATGGTTTTTGCTTCGGTTAAGTTACAAAATTGGATGGTGTCGTATTCTGGGAAATTTTTCGTGCCACGGTCGCGGATGACTTTGCCAACGCGGCTATGTCCGGTTATCCTGAAATTGTTCTCGGCGATGGCAACTTCAAGTTCCGCCAGCACATCGTCGTAGGGCTTGTGAGTTTCTACCTGATAATAAGGTACGAACTCACCCGGTGGTTGTGTCGCACAGCTTGCAATTAGTAGTAAGCTTGAGAGAATGATACATCGTGTAAACATCTTATGACCGAATCGTTATATGTGGGGGCAGAGCTTAGCATTATGGACACACAAACAAAAGTAACCGGCGTAATTCTTGCGGGTGGGCTTGCGAAGCGCATGAATAATCAGGATAAAGGCTTGATACGCTTTAAAGGCCAGCCTATGGTGAGTTATGCCATTGCCGCTATGCGTACGGTTGCAGACCAGACTATCATCAATGCCAATCGAAATATCCCCGAATACCAAGCGTTTGGTTTGCCAGTGATTAGCGATCAAACCGACAGTTTTGATGGGCCTTTGGCGGGTGTATTGACGGCGATGATGTTTGCGGAAACGGGCATACTGCTGGTTATGCCATGCGATTCACCATTAGTTAATGCGGATCATCTGCAAAAATTGTTAGCAACCCGCGCAAAAAACGATGCCGATGTTGCAGTTGCCTTTGACGGGAAGCGTTTACATCCAGTTTTTTTAGCGATAAAAGCGACATTACAGCCTAGCCTGCAAGATTACTTGCAAAGCGGACAACGCAAAATCGACCTTTGGCTGGAGCAACACAAAATGGTCATAGCCGATTTCAGTAATGCGTCAGATATTTTTACCAATATCAACACCATGACGGAATTGTCCGATTTAGAGGCGCAAGGTGAAGGGTAGCAGCCGCCAATCATTTCAACCCGAAATGACCAATGCCGGGTTGGCTTTTTCCATGACTACGGTAGCTGTCGATGAACACGGGGAAAAACGGGATATTGAGCTGGTCGGAGAACGCGCCAGCCCTTTATGTCGATAAAAAGGCCAAACAATCGGGTATTACCTTGATTTCACGGGCAATAGACAAGCATTTTCTGGTATTGAATGGCGTTGAGAATATTGAGTTTGATGAGGTAGTTGGGGACGTTACGGCAGATCGCAAATGAGTTACAACCAAATGACTTCTTGTTCTAACGCTTTGCCGTAGCGTTGCGACAGGCTGCCCAGCCTGATGAGGTTATCGTTTAAGGCATTCAAGGTTTGCAATTTCTGAATGGCATTTTCAAATTGTATGCGGGTTTTTAACCAAATCTCGGAGTTGCCATATGTTGCCACTTTATTTTCCCAATCTGGTAGCCAATAAAAATGTAATGCCGAATCGGGGTGAAGCGCATCGGCTAATCGGGCATAATTGGTCAAGCCGATGCCGTCATAATCCGGGAATAAAATCACGTCATCGGCTCGTTTTTGTTCCGAGAACCATTTCAGTAATACGTCGGATAGTTGCCCGGCATAATAGACTAGACAGCCGTTAAATCCATCGGGTAACCAGTCACAGCGATCAAACAAGGCTTGATTTTCGACTAACAACAACGGTCGGTTACAATGCCATCCATTGTTGGCACTGATCTGCAAAGCGGCCACACCCAAACGTTCTGTAAATTCAGAAGGATACATCACGGTATTTTCACCATGCCAAACCACATCAGGATTCCAGGCTTTCATCAGCAAATATGAACAAGCATGGCTGGTTTGACCTTTTTTGCTGCTCCGGTCTGTGCCGATATTACGGCTGCGCTTGGGTAAAAGCGATAACAATAGCTCATCATCCAAAGGATGGAGCTGACGAACATAGTTGATAATGCTTTGCCGATCAATCATCCGATAAACTACACCATTCCCTTTTTTGCTTAACTCAATAGACGAGTATCTTGAGCGAACTGTTCCAGCGCTTTGCGTTGGCTTTGGCTGAAATCCGACGCGTTAAGTGGTTGGCATCCCTGATTCTATATGGATAAATCCATCGTTATTGGAACTCCCAAATAAGTCACCACATGATGTGCATTTTCGTATTGCTATTGTAGGTGGTGAACTCATTGTTAAGCCCTTTGTTACAGAACCATTTCCAATTCAATTTTCCGCTCAGAAATTTGCTGGGTGAGTTGCCGTGCCAAATCACTTAAGGGTTCACCACCCATAGTTTTTGCTTCGGAAACGGTAACCATTAACTCGTGCAATTCTTGGGCTTTCTGGTCGGCAATTTCTAGTTGCGCTTCATCCAATCGACGGCGCAATTGGGCAATGCGGCGAATCGTTTTAACCAAACGTGCGGAAACATCTTCACCGATAATGGCTTCAGGGTCGTGGCCGAATTCGATAATCAGTTTTTCAATAGCGGCCTTATCCCCTTTCTCATAGGCGACATTGATCTTTGCCATGATTACGGTACGGCGCTTGCGTTCAGCATCGCTAGTAGCACGATCTGGATGCATGAGCTTTGCAGCTTGCCGGAAAGCTAGTTTTAATTCCGGTGTAATTTCCGGCGGCGGTTGCGGCTGTTTTTCTGTTAAACCTGATTCTTCGGCGGATTTTTGCGCTTGTTGTTCGGCGGTTTCAGCTTCTACTTGCGCTTTGTCATTGTCCGGCTCTAGCCCTGCGGCTACCCTGGCAATTTGTGCTACCAAACGATCAAGTTCGGCATAAAGCCGTCCAACGGTTTGATAATAATGGCGCTGAAATTGGGCGGTTTCTACCTTGAGGGTTTCCAGGGTTTCTTCGGCGGTGACAACCTGATCTTCCAGTATCGTCTGTTCGCTTTCCAGACGGGCGAGTTCTTGTTCTTCTGGGAGCATTATTTTTCGTTCCAGGTTATGCCTAGTTTTGTAAGATTTTCCTGCGCTTGAATATGGCCTTGTTTAGCGGCCTTACGATACCAAAAAATTGCTTGATTATCGTTTCGTTCTACGCGTCTGCCGCTTGCGTATAAATCGCCTAAATTGAATTGCGCTTTTGCTAAACCTTGCTCCGCTGCCTTGGAACACCACAGCACTGCTTGTTCATCGTCCTGATCCACACCAAGGCCGTTAGCATACATAAGGCCTAAATTTAATTGTGCGACCGGATGGCCTTGTTCGGCAGCCTTACGATGCCAGTGTACGGCTAGCCCATCGTCTTTCTCTACGCCATGACCTTTGTGGTACATCAAGCCTAAACGATTTTGCGCTTCTGCATTATCCTGCTCGGCAGCCTTGCGAAACCAGAACACGGCTTGTTCATCGTCTTGCTCTAGGCCACGACCTTTGGCGTACATAAATCCTAAATTTAATTGTGCTGTCGCAATACCTTGTTCAGCGGCCTTGCGATA
>PMDM01000220.1 GCA_003155565.1 Methylococcaceae bacterium
AAAAACGGGCCACATGGGCACAAGGAACACCCGCTTCCACATAAACCGAGCCATCTTCGGCAAGTTTCATTTCTTTCAAGCGTCCCTTGGTATTAATAACCGTGCCGCGTATGCCGCCATCCCTGACTAATAAATTACTGCCCAATCCCATCCAAAACACTGGCTCGGAAGCTGGCAAAGCCTTTATAAACTCACACAGATCCTGCCGGTCAAGCGGAATATACAACTTGTCGGCAGGACCGCCTACACGCCAACTTGTATATTTAGCCAGTTTTTCATTGTGTAATAATCTACCTTTCATACAGCTCGGGTCTGCGGTTGCAAAACCCGACACTCCAGTGCTTCAGTTAGCAATTCGGGTAACTGGGTAGCAAAGTATCCAACATTGCCAGCTCCCATAGTCAGAATCACATCATCCGGCCTTACTATGCCCGCCAATATTTTCGGTAACTCTTGCCACACATCAACAAATACCGGGTCAACTTGACCACGCATACGAATTGCCCGGCTTAATGCCCTGCCGTCTGCGCCTGTAATTGCCGCTTCTCCTGCCGAATAAACATCCATTAGAATAAGCACATCAACAGTCGACAAAACCTGTACGAAATCTTCAAACAAATCGCGAGTACGCGTATATCTGTGCGGCTGAAAAATAATGACTGAACGCCTGTCCGGCCACGCTTGACGCAAGGCCTCAAGTGTTGCCGCAAGCTCACGGGGATGATGTCCATAATCATCAACGAAGGTCAGTTTACCGTTATTAAAAGCCAGATCGCCATTGACCTGAAACCTTCTGCCCACACCCTTGAATGCAGCTAAACTTTTTATGATTGCATCATCACCGACCTCCAGCTTTGTTGCCACAGTAATAGCGGCAAGCGCATTGAGCATGTTATGCCAGCCGGGCATATTCAAAGTGATTTGCAGATTTTTTGGCTTGCCCTTTCGAACCACATCAAATGAGGTGTGCATTCCATCTTGCCTTACATTTTCAGCGCGAACATCCGCATCTTGATGGACACCGTAAGTTGTTACCGGTTTGGATATTTCCGGCAATACTTCCCTAACACCCTCATCATCAATACACATGACGGCCAGTCCATAAAATGGCAAATGATGGAGAAACTCTATAAATGTATCTTTTAATCGTTGATAATTATTCTGGTACGTCGCCATGTGGTCTTGGTCAATGTTGGTGACTATCGCCATCATCGGTTGCAAATACAGGAAAGAAGCATCGCTCTCGTCAGCTTCGGCGACCAGATAATTCCCCAAACCCAGCTTGGCATTAACCCCCGCACTATTCAAGCGACCGCCGATCACGTAGGTAGGATCCAGTCCACCTTCGGCTAACATGGAAACTGTTAAGCTGGTAGTAGTCGTCTTACCATGCGTTCCAGCAACAGCAATACCAAACCTGAAACGCATCAATTCCGCCAGCATTTCAGCACGAGGGATGACAGGTATCCTGTTCAAATAAGCTTCATCGACTTCATCATTTGTGCGGTCTATAGCACTAGAAACTACCACCACATCGGCCTGTTTAATGTTTTCCCGTTTATGGCCTATCGCCACCTTCACACCCAGTTCAACGAGTCGTTGGGTAACCGCACTTTCTTTGATATCCGATCCCGATACGGTGTAACCCAAGTTAAATAAAACCTCGGCTATGCCACACATACCTGTACCGCCGATACCGACAAAATGTATCCATTTGATATTTCCAAATACACGATTTGGTTCAAGTAAGGTAGAAGCAATCATTTGTTGGCCTCACTGATACAAAACTCTGCCACGACCTGTGTAGCATCCATCCGCGCACATTTTTTTGCTGCATTAGCCATGCTTTCAAGTTGCTGTTGAGCCTTTGTTATTAGCTCAATCAAGGTAGTAGCCGCATTCAACTCTTTTTGGGGTAATATCAATCCAGCACCTGCGTCGGATAAATAACGTGCATTAGCCATTTGGTGATCGTCAATCGCATTGGGCAACGGAATTAAAATGGCTGGTAAACCCATTGCTGCCACTTCGCTCACCGTCATCGCACCCGCACGGCAGATAATGATGTCCGCCCATTGATAGGCCGATACCATATCTTGTATGAACGCAGTCGCTTCAGCCTTCACGCCTAGTTCTTGATAACGTTTGGTTACTTGCTCTTGCATGGCGACACCCGTTTGATGTTTTATCTCTAGCTCTTTCAATTTTGCCAATGCATCAGGAACAACTTCATTTAAAACTTGGGCGCCCTGACTACCGCCGATGATTAATAACCGTAAATTCCGCCCATGAATCGTACCTTTTTTGTTCGGTAAATTTTGAAATTGTTTCCTTAGCGGATTGCCCGTACATTTAGCATTGACTTCTTTTTTAAAACTATTCGGAAATGCTTCTAGCACTTGATTAGCGATCTTTGCCAACAACTTGTTGGTTGTGCCAGGGATACGGTTCTGCTCGTGGATAACCAGAGGAATTCTTAACAACTTCGCCATCAATCCGCCGGGCCCTGCAACAAATCCGCCCATGCCCAACACCACATCCGGTTTGCGCCGACGTAGTATTGCGAACGCTTGTCCGCAAGCTGCTATCAATTTGAAACCTGATGCTAACTTCGATAGCACACCTTTCCCTCGTACCCCCGCAACAGATAGCCAATCTATTTCAATGCCATGCTCAGGAACGACTTTACTTTCCAGACCTTTATGCGTACCCAACCAACTGACTTGCCAACCGTTTTCGATAAGCCACTGGGCAACAGCCAGCGCAGGGAACACATGGCCACCTGTCCCACCTGCCATAATGATTATGCGCTTGCCCATTTTGACCTTGCTTGTGGTGTTTGTACGTTAAGTGCCGCTGTTTCGCTATGTACTCTGAATAACAACGCAAAGGCGCAGCACATAACCATCATGCTGCTACCGCCATAGCTCATTAGCGGCAAAGTCAAGCCTTTGGTAGGCAAAATGCCCATATTGACACCCATATTTACGAACGATTGAAAGCCCAGCCAGATACCCAATCCATAAGCTATATAAGCGGAGAACTGTTGTCCTGCCTGTTCTGCTGCAACAGCTACGGTAAAAGCACGCCAGATTAGTAAGGCGTACAAGGCAATCACGGTAATCACACCGAGCAAGCCCAATTCTTCACCGATGACCGAAAACAAAAAATCAGTGTGCGCTTCTGGCAAATAAAATAATTTCTGGATGCCGCTGCCTAGACCTACCCCAAGCACTTCACCACGACCAAAAGAAATAAGCGCTTGCGAAAGCTGATAACCTGACTTTAGGTAATCATCGAAAGGATTAAGAAAACTAAGCACCCTAGCCATTCGATAAGGTGCAACAATAACCAGGGATGTTGCCAGCGCGACCACTAACGCCAGCAAAATGATGAACTGCTTTAATCTTGCCCCACCCAAAAACATCACACCCATAGCGATCATAAGAATCACGACGGCTGAACCAAAATCTGGCTCCAGCAATAACAGTACGCAAGCGACAGAAAACAACAATAACGGTTTGATAATGCCGTACGCCGAGCCTTGTAAATTATCCCGATGTCGGGTGACATAACCCGCCATATAGATCACCGAAAAAAACTTCACCACTTCGGATACTTGTATCCGTATTCCACCTAGTGATAACCAGCGAATACTGCCATTGACCTTTACGCCCAAGCCTGGAATCAATACGATAACCAGCAAAAACAAACCGCCGATGAACAAGCCCGAACCAATTTTTTCCCAGCTTTCCATTGGAACTCTGGCAATACCTAGAGCCAAAGTAAGCCCCAAGAAAATATGGGCCAACTGCCTGACAGGGTAATAGAGGCTGTCTTGTTTCTGCTCCACACCTAAGTGCAAAGAAGACGATGCCACCATGACATAGCCTATAAACAGCAAGCTAACAGTCACGGCAACCAATACTGGGTCGAAGTGAAACCGTTGCGCTTTTAATGTAACAGTTCGCCCGTTCATAAACCCGCCATTGCTGCTGGAAATTCCACAGGAGCGTCGTGGTCAAGTAGCCCTAATACGGCCTCGGTAAATTTATCACCACGATCCTGATAATTTTTATATTGATCGAGACTGGCACAGGCTGGCGATAGCAACACGCTCTCTCCGGCGGTTGCTATGTTTGCAGCAATGTTGACTGCTTGCTGCATGGTTGCTGCTTTGTATACAGGTACACAAGCATTGAGAGCTTGCTCTATTAATCCGGCATCTTTACCCATTAGCACGACGCTTTTGGCTTTTGCCCTGACGACCGGCACGAGTTCATTCATATCAGCGCCTTTCGCATCTCCGCCAGCAATTAGGATGACTTTCTGTTCATAACCTTGTAATGCCGCGACACACGCGCCGATATTGGTTGCTTTGGAATCATTCACCCACACAACACCGCGAATTTCGGCTACCCGCTGCATCCTGTGTGCCAGCCCTTTAAATGATTTAAGGGCTTTGCACATGGCTTGTCCATCTAATCCGACAGCCATACCTAATGCCAATGCAGCCAGTGCATTAGCAGCATTGTGCCTACCTTCAAGCGGCAGTTCAGACAAGGGCAGCAAAGGCTTTTCACCGTACATTAAATACTCGTTATCTTGATCTTTGCCGATCCAGAAATCGGCTTTTTTATTGATAGAAAAAGTAAAAGTCCGTCTGCCCCCTTCTTGCATAGCCGCTACGATTGGATCATCGGCATTGATTACCATGACTCCATCACCTGCGAAAATTCGTTGCTTTTGTGCAGCGTAGTCTGAAATATCTGCGTGCCTGTCTAAGTGATCGGCGGTAATATTCAATACTGTCGCGGCGGTTGCATTTAACACCTTAGTTCTTTCTAATTGAAAACTGGAAAGCTCCAACACGTATAATTCTGCTGCTTGTTCCACTAACTCCAATGCGGGAACGCCCAGATTCCCGCCCACACCTGCTTTTATTCCTGCTGCATTGGCCATTTCACCCAGCATCGTTGTTACGGTGCTCTTGCCATTGGAGCCAGTAATGACAACAATCGGCGCAGCTACGGAACAAGCAAACAAGTCGATATCGCCGATAACTTGTGTACCATTACGGACGGCTTCCGCTATGGCTGTTTCATCCAATGCGATACCGGGGCTGACTACCAAGTGGGTCGCGTTACTGAATNNTTTATATTTCCTAATTCTTCCCGTAGTTGTGTTACGGACGGGGGTTGTTCCCGGCTATCGGCAATAACAAAATCAAACCCTAATCCCGCGAAATAACGCGCCACTGAAATACCGGTAACACCAAGTCCGACAACCACTATTTTAGATGTCGCAGCATCCAAACCTAGATTGGCTCTTAATTGTTCTGCAATAGTGTTTTGATCCAGTTTCATCTCAGTTTTAACGTCGCCAAACCGACCAATACCAGAATGAAAGTAATGATCCAGAAGCGGACGATTACACGCGGCTCAGGCCAACCCTTCAGTTCAAAATGATGATGGATAGGTGCCATACGGAATACCCGCTTGCCAGTCATTTTGTAGGAAGCCACCTGAATTATCACGGACACCGTTTCCATGACAAAGACGCCGCCCATAATGACCAATACAATTTCCTGCCTGACCAACACGGCTAAAACGCCTAAAGCGCCACCCAAAGCCAATGCGCCGACATCACCCATGAACACCATCGCAGGATAGGTGTTGAACCACAAAAATCCGAGTCCAGCACCTACTAATGCCGCACAAAATACAATCAATTCACCTGCGTTGGGCAGATAAGGGATAGCCAGGTATTCCGAAAATCCGACATGTCCAGAGAGATAAGCAAAAATGCCTAAACCCGCTGCCACCATGACGGTTGGCATGATAGCCAAGCCATCCAAGCCATCGGTCAAATTGACAGCATTGCTGGTGCCGACGATGACGAAATAACTGAGAACAACGTACATCCAGCCCATATCGACCATAACGTCTTTAAAGAAAGGTACGATAAATTGCGTTTCTGCTGGTACTACAGCAGTTTGATAAAGGAACACAGCAGCCATAAAGCCGATAATGGATTGCCAAAAATACTTGGCTTTTGCCGACAAGCCATCACTGTTCCGCTTGACCACCTTACGGTAGTCATCAATAAAACCGATGATGCCGTAGCCCAAAGTGACCAGCAAAATGACCCAGATATAACGGTTACCAAGATCAGCCCACATCAAGGTGCTAAAGGCAATTGCAACCAATATCAGCGTACCGCCCATGGTTGGAGTACCCGCTTTTTCATAATGCGATTGAGGGCCTAATTCACGAATACTTTGGCCGATTTTTTTCCGGCTTAACTTCCTAATCATGACCGGCCCGATAATGAACGAAATGATTAGCGATGTTAGCGCACCTAAAATGGCCCGAAAGGTCAGGTAGTGAAATACCCTGAACCCGCCTTCGAACGTCATTAAGTAATCCGCAAAATAAAGTAACATGCCTTATGTCCTGAAATTTTCCACCAGAGCGGCAGCGACATTTTCCATGCGCTGCGTTCTTGAGCCTTTGATCAAAATGGTTTCATCACCTTTTAGCTCGGCTTTTAATGTGCCGATCAGTTCATCCTGGCTGTCAAAAAAAGTGGCTCCTTTGCCAAAAACCCTTACGGTATTTTTGGCATCGGAGCCAAGAGCCAACAGGCGCACAACACCTTTCGATTTTATTAATTCACCAATATCTTCGTGCATTTTTGCGCTTTCCGGCCCCAATTCGCCAAATGCGCCTAGTACTAGCCAAGGTTTTCCTTTGCACACAGCCAACACATCAAGACCTACTTTTAAGGAAGCTGCATTGGCGTTATAAGTATCATCAATCACAATATTGCCTAGACGGCTCACCAAAGGCTGCATTCTGCCCGTTACGGGTTTCACACTTTCAAGCCCTGCTTTAATCTGCTCCAGATTAAAGCCAAATGCCAAACCCGCTGCTGTAGCCGCCAGCGCGTTCAGTACGTTATGTTGTCCAGCCAACTTCAGATTAACTTTCAACACAACTTTAGATGTAACCAAATCGAAAGCTGTAACAAAGGCATTGTCGGTAATTTCTGTCCGTATATTCCGCGCACTAACATCAGCGCCCTCACTCAAACCAAACGATAAAACCTTTCTGTTGGCTGCTATCGACTTCCAATAATCGAAATAGCTATCGTCCTTATTAAGTACCGCCAAGCCATCCGCTTTGAGGGTTTCAATGATTTCCCCTTTTGCCTTGGCAACGCCATCCAAACTGCCAAATCCCTCAATATGCGCTGCTCCGGCATTATTAAGAATCACTACATCAGACTTGGCATAGGTGCTTGTATAAGCGATTTCCCCAGGATGGTTAGCACCCATTTCGATCACTGCATAACGATGTTTTTCGCTCAGTCGCAGCAATGTTAAAGGCACACCAATATCATTATTTAGATTGCCCTTGGTATACAGCACAGAGCCAACCACGCCCAGAATGGCTGCGACCATTTCCTTGACTGTCGTCTTACCGTTGCTGCCTGTAATGCCCACTACTTTTACTGCGGCCTTGTCGCGCCAGGCACCTGCCAACTGCGCCAATGCCAAACGCGTGTCGGCGACCAAAATATGCGGTAATGATGTGGTAAAGCCTTTATGCAGGATGGCCGCTGTTGCACCAGCCGATTCAGCTTTGTCAACAAACTCATTGCCATCGAATTGATGCCCTTTGATAGCAACATAAAGCTCGCCGGGCTGGATTGCACGGGTATCAATACTGACCGAAGAAATTTCTACATCGCTCCCGACATGCTCACCATTTATCGTGTTGCCAATCTCGCTAAGCATCATCTTCATTGCATTGCCAACCTTTTATGTAATGCCTCTTCTGCAATTCGCTTGTCATTAAACGGGTATTGGATACCGTTGATTTCCTGGTAAGTTTCATGCCCTTTACCGGCAATCACTATGCAATCGTTTTCCGCTGCATGGGTAATTGCATGTTGAATCGCCTGTTTTCTGTCCTGGATCAACATAACCTTATCCGAACTACAACCTGCCAGGACATCATTGGCTATCTCTACATTATTCTCAAATCGCGGATTATCATCGGTGACAATGACACGATCCGCCCATTGCTCTGCGATGCTCCCCATTTGCGGACGTTTACCGGTATCTCGATTACCACCACAGCCAAACACCACCCACAACGCCTGATGGCTATGCTTACGCAAACTTGCCAACACCCGGTACAAGGCATCCGGCGTATGGGCATAATCTACGAAAACACTCAACTCGTTTGCTTTGGTTTCGCAACGCTCCATACGGCCTGTTATCGGTTTGATGGACTCCACCTTATTTGCTGCCTCAGTTAATGATTGACCCATTGCTAGCATCACTGCCAAAACACATAACAGGTTTTCGGCATTAAAATCGCCATAGAGCGGTGCCTTTATATGTTGGATCTTCCCATTCCAACGCACATCAAATTCGATTCCCTCAAGCGTGTGCTGAATTCCCTCAGCGATAACGGACTCTCCTGAATTAACGCCTTTTCCCTTTGCACTCACTCCCCATACCACTAACGATTCAGGCACAGCAGCGATAATCTCATCACAACTCGCATCATCCAGATTCACCACCACAAACCTAAGCCCTGGCGCCTGCAACAATTTCAACTTTGCCGCCAGATAAGCCTCCATTGAGCCGTGATAATCAAGATGATCTCGGCTGATATTGGTGAACACTGCGCCTTTAAAATACACCCCGTTAACTCGGCCTTGATCTATCCCGTGGGACGAGACTTCCATCGCTACGGTTTGCTTTTTTTCTTTAACAAATTCAGCCAATATTTGTTGTACCGCTAAAGCATCAGGAGTCGTGTTGACCGTCTTATTTAACTGCTTCCATTCGCCCCAGCCTAATGTTCCGATAATCCCGCAATCGTCAAGCAACTGGCCTAAAAATTGGCTACAGGAAGTTTTGCCATTAGTGCCGGTTATACCAATCACATCCAAAGCACTGGAGGGATTGCCGTAAAACCGTGCAGCCAACTCCCCCAACACAAAGCCAAGATTCTCCACTGGAATAAGGGGAATATCCGTTATATTCTCCGCAAGTCGATTGCCTTCACCAGAAGGGTCAAACAATACTGCACAAGCGCCCTTGTTTATTACCTGATTTATGTGCTCCAAACCATGCTGCTTAGCACCCACTAAAGCAATAAACAAATGCCCTGCTTCAACCACCCGGCTATCCAAAGACAAGCCACTAATTTCCAAGGCATCGACTATTTTCGAATGCTTTTCCGAAACCGCAATCGATCCTTTAAGTAGCTCTGCAAGCCTCATTCAACCTGCTTAGGGAGCTTTCCTGGCTAACAAAATAGGCATGGTATTTTCCTGGTCGGGTGTTACGCCTAGCAACCTTAAAGCACCGCCCATCACCTTTGAAAACACTGGTGCGGAAACCAAACCACCGTAATACTGCCCAGCCGAAGGCTCATCAATCATCACTACAATGACCAAGCGTGGGTCACTAGCAGGTGCCAATCCTGCAAACACCGCAAAATAACTATTTGCAGAATAGCCATGTGCGCCAGCTTTTTTTACCGTACCCGTTTTGCCCGCAACACGATAACCGTCAACTCTGGCCTCGTAAGCAGTACCTTCTTTTGTTATTACGCTTTCCATCATCGTCCTGACAGTCTTGGCTGTTTTCTGGGAAAACACCCGTTGCGCGTCGATATCTTCATCCCGTTTCAATAAGCTCACCGAATGCAACAAACCATCATCAGCCAACGCGGTATATGCTCTCGCCAGCTGTATCGCTGACATACTAACGCCATAACCAAATGACAATGTCGCCCGGTCAAAATCCCGCATTCTCTTAGCAACCGGCATACGACCACTGGCTTCCCCAGGGAAACCGGTAGCAGGTGAACTGCCGAATCCCAATTTGCTGTAAGTACCCCAGAAATAATCAACCGGCATTTTCAAGGCCATTTTAGCAACCCCGATATTGCTAGATTTTTTAATCACTCCCTGCACATCCAATGCCCCGTAATTATGCACATCCCTGACCGTATGGCTGCCCACAGGGAAAACACCAGCGGTGGCAAAAACATCATTGGGGTGTACATACCTACCTTCTAAGGCTGCGGCAACAACAAACGGCTTAACCGTTGAACCAGGTTCAAACACCTCTGTAAACGCACGGTTCCTATAAATACTTTCCTTCAGGTCGTTTTTTGAATTCGGATTAAAAGACGGTTGATTGACTGCCGCCAATATTTCGCCATTCTTTGCATCTAAAACCACCAATGTGCCAGATTNNTCCAGATTTAGCCTTATTGGCTTCAACCGCATTCTGCAACTCCCGATAGGCCAAGTATTGAATGCGCTTATCAATACTCAACTCCAGATTTTTTCCTGGGATTGGGGATGCCACATTTTCAACATCGGCGATCACTTGATGTAGGCCGTCCTTGATGACCCGTTTCTTTCCATCCGTACCTTTCAAAAGTGTTTCGTAACTTTTTTCCAGCGCAACCTGGCCAATGTCTGCTGCATCAGTGAATCCAAGCAAATGGGCTGTCACCTCGCCTGACGGATAAAAACGTTTGAACTCCCGAAGGATATCGACACCGGCCAGTTTTAATCCTTTCACTTGTTCCGCAAGTCCAGGGCTGATTTTTTTTGCCAGATAAGCAAAGCCCTTTTCTTTCTTTTCATTGAGAATGGCACTGACTTTACCTGTTGGCAGGCCAAGCAATTTTTCCAGTCGCCCAATCTTTGCCGCCTTCTCTGTCTTGTATGCGGTATTTACTTCCTGTATTTGACTTTCAGACAACTTCTCACCGCCATGTTCCGCCCTGAACTGCTTTTCCATTTGCCTAATGACACTTTCGTCGTTTTTAACGAATTCTTTCGGGTTTATTGTTATAGAAGGCGCAGGAGAGCTGATCGCCAATGCCTCGCCGTTCCTGTCTTCAATAATGCCCCGATATGACGAAATGGAAACCGTATCCACATAGCGGCTATGCTCTTGCAAAAAATCTTTTTTGAACACTTGCAAATGCACGGCACGACCGACAAGCACCACCATGCAACTCATGATAAAAGTGAGTAAAAACTTTCTTCTTCCTGAAAAAACTCCCGCCTGTTTCCGTGGCCTGTTGGCATTGCTTGTCTGCATCTAAGGCTTTATGTAAATAATACTTTCACGCGGTGGCATAATCAGCTTCAACCGTTCTTTGGCAATCGCTTCAACGCGATTTTGTTCAGCCAAGGTCGATAATTCCAATTGCATTTGCCCCCACTCCACTTCATATTGGTCTAATGACCGTTCATGGCGTTCGATCTCAATGAACACCGAACGCGAGTAGTTCTTACTATATATAACCGCCAATGCCGACATCATTAATGCGACCAGTAGTATGATTAACCCTATCAACCCATTCCTACTGATCGTAAGGTCATTTATCATTACTTAAACTCGCTCGGCCACCCGCATAATCGCGCTACGTGACCTTGGGTTTTGTTCAATCTCAAATTTATCTGCCTTCAACGGTTTTCCTCGTTTTACTAAAACGCCTTTAGCTATGTCCGCTTCCTTTATAGGAAATTTACCCGGATCGTACTTAGCGCCCGATTCATGCCTTATAAACTGCTTAACTATCCTGTCCTCCAGGGAATGGAAGGAAATCACCACCAACCGACCACCCTGTTTCAACACCCGTATGGATTGCTGCAACACATCTTTCAATTCATCAAGTTCTTTATTGACCTCAATACGTATCGCCTGAAAACTGCGTGTTGCCGGATGTTTATGTTTCTCACGCTTAGGGATAACATCCTCTATAAGCTTCACCAGTTCTCGCGTTGTTGTTAACGGTTTTTCCGCCCTAGTCTCAACAATCGCATTGGCGATACGCCTTGCAAACCGCTCTTCACCGTATTCAAATAACACCCTGACCAATTCTTTTTCATCAACCTTGGATAACCACTTAGCAGCCGTCATGTCCGAGCTGCTATCCATCCGCATATCCAAAGGGCCGTTTTGCATAAAACTAAACCCGCGCTGGGGATCATCCAATTGCGGGGACGACACGCCCAAATCCAGCAAAATACCGTCTATTTGACCTACCAAACCTTCACCAGCTACAACGCTTTCCAAAGCCGAAAAGCAGCTATGCTTCAACGTAAAGCGCTTATCCTTAAGCATTGCCTTGGCAATTTCTGAATCGACTGCATCCACATCGCGGTCAAACCCTAACAAATGACCCGATGCACCCAGCAACGACAAAATTCCCTGACTATGACCACCCCGCCCAAAGGTGCCATCCAGATAGATACCATCTTCCTTGATTGCCAACTGCTCTAAAACCTCAGCCAGCATGACTGGCCTGTGCTGCACCTGTTTAGTCCGCTTAAAAAGACAAATCGCCTAACGCATCTAGTCCCTCAATGTCCTCATTATCCTTAAACTCAGACTGCTCTCTGTTCCATGCATCTTCATTCCAGAGTTCAAAGCGGTTAAGCTGGCCTACCAAAATCATTTTTTTATCTAAGTTTGCGAATTTCCGTAACATTTCCGGCAGCAAAAGGCGGCCCTGCGAATCCATTTCACATTCAGCGGCATAACCAATAAGAAATCGTTTTAACTTTATTGCCTTTTTATTAAGGTCAGACAATTTTTTGATGGTATTTTCAAGCTCTTCCCATGCTGGCAAGGGATAAATCCATAGACAGCCATCGACACCGACACCACGTTCGTTGACAGCAACCGTAGCGACCAATTGACAGGCGCAGATTTCCTGCACCCGATCCCGATAGCGGGTGGGGATGGCAAAACGGCCTTTTTCGTCGAGATTGACTGTGGTATTGCCTCGAAACAAGATTCCCCCGTAAAATCTTTGCTGAGCTACTCCACAAAACACCACAAAGCAACCCAAATTCACCACATATTTCCACTTGAATAAAGAATAGCACAAGCTTAGGGGAATTAAAATAGAAAATTTTTCTTTTTTGACAACAACTTAGAACTAAACGAGGAAAAACTTATGAGGGCTAATTAAACAAAAATAAATTGTATTTTTATCAGTCTGTTAAATAATTTAGTTAATAAACTACCTTAAATTTGGGGGCTTGTTTTGGTTTGATTTCGATTTTCATTCAAAAAAATACAGGGAATTCCTCTGAAAACGACAATTCCGAGTGACAGGGTATGTTACCCGTCACTCACGTTTTGCCGATGGATGGGTTTTTGTGCCACGTTGAAACCCTACGAACGGGGCAACATGCCCCGTCCGGCTCCGGCGTAATCAACTAACTCGTTCGGATTTTCAGTTAATTAATCTACACTTGTATCTAAAGTAACCAAAAAAACGAGAAACCATGCCCTTATCTTGGAACGAAATCAAAGACCGTGCCTTGAAGTTCTCCCATGAATGGGCGGATGAAAGCTCCGAAGATGCCGAAGCCAAATCGTTTTGGGATGCGTTTTTCAATGTTTTTGGCGTACCGCGCCGCCGCGTCGCTACGTTTGAACAACCGGTCAAAAAATCCGATGGGCATGATGGCTATATCGACCTGCTGTGGCGCGGCATTATCCTGGTCGAACACAAATCACGCGGCAAAAATCTCGACCGCGCTTTCCAGCAAGCCAAAGACTACTTCCCCGGCCTTAAAGATAGGGACTTGCCCCGTTACATCCTAGTTTCCGATTTTGCGCGTTTTCGCCTTTATGACCTGGAGCAAAACGCCCAGCAAGAATTCACCATCAAAGAATTCTACAAAAACGTCAAAATGTTCGGTTTCATTGCCGGCTACCAAACCACCTCCTACAAAGAACAAGACCCCGCCAACATCAAGGCCGCCGAGCGCATGGGCAAGCTGCACGACAAGCTCAAGGCCATCGGCTATGAAGGGCATGACCTGGAAGTGTATCTCGTCCGTTTGTTGTTTTGCCTGT
>PMDM01000303.1 GCA_003155565.1 Methylococcaceae bacterium
TAAGCATATTGGTCTGTATTGTGAGCGGGGTATTGTCGTGAACGACTACCTGCAAACCAGCGATACCAAGATTTACGCTGTCGGCGAATGTATTCAGCATCGTGGCGAGGTATTTGGTTTAATCTCGCCGGTTTATGAACAGGCCAAAGTCTGCGCACGACAGCTGGCTGATGAATCTGGTGCTGTCTACCAGAGTACGCCATCGGCGATAAAGCTCAAAGTGACAGGTATCGATATGTTTTCTATCGGCAATTTCCACGGCGATGCCGATTGCCAGGAACTGGTGCTGATTGACCACGCACAAGGCGTTTATCGAAAAATTGTTTTAAAAAACGACCTTATCATCGGGATGATCATGTATGGCGACACAACTGATAGTGCCTGGTATCTTGGTTTGGTCAAAAATAAAATCAACATAGCCGACATCCGTGATCGGCTGATTTTCAATCAATGCGCGCAGGCTGCTTGAGAAGGCAGGGATGACCAAAGCGACCATAAAAACCACCTGTCCTTATTGCGGTGTTGGCTGCGGCATTGAAGCAGAGGTCATCGACGCTGATAAGCATATTGTTAACATACAGGGTGATCCCAAACATCCATCCAACTACGGTAAACTTTGCTCCAAAGATGCAGCCCTCGGAGACACAGTCACTTTGGAAAATCGCCTGTTGTATCCGGAAATCCATGGTCAACAAACCGATTGGAATACTGCGTTGAATCATGTTGCCAACAGCTTTAACGCCATCATCGCCGAATATGGGCCGGATGCAGTGGCCTTTTACGTGTCCGGACAACTATTAACTGAAGACTATTACGTTGCCAATAAGTTGATGAAAGGTTTTATTGGCTCGGCAAATATCGACACTAATTCACGATTATGCATGTCTTCTGCTGTGGTCGGTTATAAACGTGCCTTCGGTGCCGATGCCGTGCCATGTAATTATGAAGATCTTGAACAAGCAGAGTTAATCATACTGGTCGGTTCGAATGCTGCATGGTGTCATCCTGTTACTTTTCAACGGATTCGAAAAGCCAAGGAGACCAACCCGGCCCTGAGAGTAGTCATTATCGATCCGCGTATCACGGCCAGTAGCGATATTGCCGATTTGCATCTTTCAATCAAGCCCGGTATGGATGCATTGTTGTTCAATGGCTTGCTGGTTTATCTGGATGCTCACAATTACCTGGATCGAGCGTTTATCAAATTCCACACGGGAGCTTTTAGCGACGCGTTGGCAGCGGCTCAATCAAGTGCAGCGGATATTGCTGCTGTAGCGGCCGGCTGCTGCTTACCTGCTGAGGATGTGCAGCAACTGTTTGACTGGTTTACTAAGCTTGATAAGGTTGTGACGGTTTATTCCCAGGGTATCAATCAATCGAGCTCCGGTTCCGATAAATGCAATGCTATCATCAACAGCCATCTTGCTACCGGCAAAATTGGCAAGCCGGGAATGGGGCCGTTTTCCTTTACCGGACAGCCTAACGCCATGGGCGGACGTGAAGTCGGCGGTCTAGCGAATATGTTGGCCGCGCATATGGATTTGGGGAATCCTGAACATGTCGATCGGCTCAGCCGTTTCTGGAACAGTAATCAAATTGCTGTGCGCCAAGGATTGAAAGCCGTTGAATTATTTGACGCCATTGCTGTAGGGCAGATCAAGGCGGTGTGGATCATGGCCACCAACCCGGTAGTTTCGATGCCGAATGCTAACAAAGTTAAACAAGCCTTGCAGCAATGTCAGTTGGTCGTGGTTTCCGATTGTATTGCCAATACGGATACCGTCCAACTCGCCCATGTTAAATTTCCGGCGACCGGCTGGAGTGAGAAGGATGGCACCGTTACCAATCTGGAACGGCGTATATCCCGGCAACGCGCTTTGTTCGAATCGTCCGGACAGTCGAAACCGGACTGGTGGATTATCAGTCAAGTCGGTCAACGCATGGGTTTTTCAAAAGCTTTTAATTATCAAGCCGCCGTTGATATTTTCCGTGAACATGCTGCATTGTCTGGATTTGAAAACAATAGCAAATTTCAGCTACGTGCTTTTGACATCTCCGCATTCGCAGACATTAATCAAGCTCAATATGATGCGCTATCACCAGTACAGTGGCCTGTAACAAAATCGCAACCTTTTGGTACACCAAGGCTTTTTCACAACGCACACTTTTACACAATCAATGGTAAAGCACAATTTATTGCTACGACGCCTCGCTCGCCTGAAAATGCCCCGAATTTTGAATATCCGTTTACTTTGAATACTGGTCGGGTCCGCGACCAGTGGCACACGATGACCCGCACCGCGCTGTCCACAAAACTTAATACTCACTATCCTGAGCCGGTGGTCGAGGTACACCCAGATGATGCGCTACGCCATAATCTGTCACAGGACGCATTGGCGAAAATCGAAAGCAGATGGGGCAAAATGTGGGCCCGTGTCGACATTACAACTTCGCAGCAAGCGGGTAGTCTATTTGTACCCATACATTGGAGTGAGCAATTCAGCAATCAAGGTCGGGTCGGCGTATTGGTCAACCCCGTGATCGATCCTTTGTCCGGTCAACCAGAATTCAAACAGACACCCGTTAGAATCAACCCATGGCCGGCGCACTGGCAGGCAATGGTCATATCGCGTCGGCCCTTATCGATTTTAGGTTATGAGTACCAAGTTAAAATCAAAGGCGAGAATTACTGGCGTTATCAACTGGCTGGGCGAGCCGTTATAGTTGATGTGCAAAATTGGAGTCGTGAATTTTTGTCAATAACAAATGATATTAGTGTCGATTTGCTGGAATACCAAGACTTGAGTGCGGGCTGCTATCGTGTTGCGCAAATTGTCGATCAACAATTACAGAGCACTGTATTTTTTGCCAGAAACGGCCAATTACCGAAATCTAACTGGCTGTGTACTTTGTTCGACAAAACTGAACTATCCGGCAAAGAACGGTTCGCTCTGCTGAGTGGCTTACCACCGCAAGGCGACGAACAAACAGGACGTACCATCTGTTCTTGTTTCAGCATTGGCGAACAAACTATACTACAAGCTATCAAATCTGACTGTCTAGTCAGCGTATCTGCAATCGGAGAGCGCCTAGGTGCGGGAACCGGCTGCGGTTCATGCCTACCGGAACTAAAGCAGCTTCTAAAAAATGTCTCCACTTTTTAGAAGAGCAAATGATAACCCTATTATCATCCAACTTTAGGGTTCATAAGTGCTCTTTTTATTGTCCTTTCACCCCGTTTACCAAACCAGAAAGCAATTCCAATTTTATCCGAAAAAAATTAGAACACGCTAAAAGGACAGATGCTTCAGCCAGCGCTAAAAAGTTCGTAATACCTGCCGGGAAGTCGGAATCCAATGTCATGAATGGTTGCCCAGTGTTCAGCCAATCAAGTTAAGCTCGGTAGCCACATCAATGTGACTGGATACGTATAAAACCAGCCATTGAAAATTAATGATTAATTATGATCGGATGTTACCCAGAATCTGTTTTTACGCGCATTGGCATGCGTTATTAATTTATCATTTAAATTCATAATGCAATTTGAAATAACTCATATATCGCAACATCCATCGCTTAAAAACCGTAAAACAGTGAATAAAATTGATCGCTTTCAGTAGCCATTTTTACCAGCTTGAAAATAAATTACTTAATTACTGTTGGGGTGATTGAAACACTAATATCACGCTCTGGTTTGAATGTAATACTCACTGTCGGTTTGATGTCTATGTTGGTTTTAAAGGTAAACGCTCTTAGTAGGGTGACAATAATAAGCATCATTTCAAGTTCAGCGAAATATCGCCCAATGCAATTGTGTATACCGCCACCGAAGGGGATAAATGCGTATTTATGGCGTTCAGTTGTCGCCCCATTTAAAAAATGTTCAGGATAAAACTCGTTAGGCCGCTGCCAATACTTACTGTCATGGTGAGTGGCATAAATACTCATTATAACAGTCGTATATTGGTCGATGGCTTTGCCCCCAACTGTAATAATATCTGCGGCATCTCTGCTGAGGGCTATTGCTTGGGGATATAGGCGTAATGTTTCATAGAGAGCGGCTTTTGTATAGCTCAACTTTTCTATATTCTCTAAGGTTAACGACTCGTCACTGTGCTTTTGAATCTCGTCGGNNCCGACAAAGTGGCTGATGGCCTTCGCCATTCGCCTATTCTGCAAGACAAATAACCGCTTTAATTCCCCTTTCCCTAGCGTTTCAGTGAGCAAATGAGGAAATAGCCCCTTCACAATGATGTCAATAGCATTCATTAAATGCTCGTCGCCGTTGTCTGATTTTGACCGACCAAACATGACCTTGATTAAAATCTTTTGAACGGTTTCCTTTAATTCCTTTGAAATATTGATTTCAGTGCTATCGCCATTTTTAAG
>PMDM01000260.1 GCA_003155565.1 Methylococcaceae bacterium
AAAGTAGCGACCGCACCGCGAATAGTAACTCAAGTCTAGGCGAGGGCTCCGCTCCTCCAAAGATTGCAGATAAACATATTTAAAAAAACATATGAAACTACTTTCGCCTGAGTTCAAGATCAAAACCTATAACACCATATCGCGCATTGGCCTGGAAAAATTTCCGCCTGAACGTTATGAAATCGGAGCTGAGATTGAACACCCTGATGCGATCTTGCTCCGGTCTCAAGATTTGCATGATGTACCCATCCCTGACACAGTTAAAGCCGTAGGTAGAGCAGGTACTGGCGTTAACAATATTCCTGTTCTTGAATTCTCAAAGCGAGGTGTTCCGGTTTTCAATGCGCCGGGGGCCAATGCTAATGCCGTGACCGAGCTGGCTATCGCCGGTCTATTATTGGCAGCACGCAATATTCCCGACGCCTTGTCGTTCACAAAAAATAGCAAGGGCGAAGGTGACGAACTGGACACTTTAGTTGAGCAAGCTAAGAATCGCTTCTCCGGAATTGAATTGGCTGGTAAGACATTGGGCGTTGTGGGACTGGGCGCAATTGGCGTAAAAGTGAGCAATGCAGCGGCAGCGCTGGGTTTGAAAGTCGTGGGATTCGACCCTCAAATAACTGTGGAAAGTGCATGGCGGCTGTCGTCGAATGCTATTCCTGCTGGCAGTTTAAACGAACTTTTATCCTGTTCTGATTTTGTTAGCCTGCATGTATCACTGAATGATCAAACTCGGCATCTTATTAATGAAATGCGCATGGGTATGATGAAGCCCAAAGCGACTTTGTTAAATTTTTCGCGAGCCGCAATAGTAGATGAAACNNACCATTGTATTACCGCATTTGGGAGCCTCGACCACAGAAGCAGAAGAAAACTGCGCGGTGATGGTTTGTCAACAGGTGCGTGATTTTCTGGAAAACGGCAATATTCGCTGTTCGGTTAATTTTCCGGATATTCATTTACCTTGTACCGAGGACTTTCGGCTTGCGATTGCTAATGAAAACATACCCGGAATGGTCAGCCAAATGACTGCAATTCTTGCAGCGAACAACATCAATATTGTGAATATGTTGAATAAATCCCGCGGGGATTATGCTTGTACATTGATTGATATCAACGCTCAGGTTTCGCCGGAACTCCTTGCCCGGCTCATATCCATAAAAGGAGTGCTTTCAGTTCGGGCCATCGGCTATTTGACCAACCTTAACCTGGATAATCAAGGGTAAAAATCGAGAAAGTCTTGGCAGGTTTAGGAATGACCTTCTTGAAGACATCGAGTTGAGAGCAAAGAAAGTGAGAATGATCGAAAAATAGTGTCGAACGGTTAATATTTAGTAAAGTCATCTGATTTTGCTCAATAATTAGCAGATGCTAATTATTGGATTTGCATGAAAAAGTTCGTTTCTGACCGGACACTGTCTAATTACTGTAATTTTATTCAGTTAAACTGTGAAACATCTATCAGAAATTCTGTATTAGTCGATTAATTATATTTATGTTTTTTTCAAACTAAATAAGATCAGGAAAATAATATGAGCAGTTGCCCATTTTGTCAGAGTGATTTAGAAGAAAAGCTGACTATTTGCCCATCTTGCAATGCAAAAAAGGTTATTTGAAGGTGGATAACTTTATATTCGGGAAAAATTTATTGATTTTTTGCGGTTTGATAACTCCTTTTATGATTATTCTATTCGCTATTTCTACCCAAAATTTATTTGGTGTGAATGTGAGTATAATCATGGCATTACCAATCCTGTTTGCAATTTGGCATTTGATTTTAGGCGACAGATGGATGAAATAGAGCTTTAGGATGATGACATGCTCCTGAAAACATGCACTCAATGCTATGACGTTCATATCAATAAACATTTCTGAAATAAAAAGTATTCTGTTAGCACCTGAGCTATCAGCTTTGTAGGCTACTGAATCGGATAGAATGAAATTTTTAAAAACTGACTTTTCGCGGTGCCCAGCTAGCTTTGACTCCCTACAATAGGGGATTTTGAGTTTTAAGTATAACGTCTTTACCACGATTGGAACTTCATTTATAGACTTATGAGACCACTATGAATACTGATAATGCTGATCGCCCAAATTCACGCTCCCTCGAGATTATATTCAAGGAGCATCTCGATAACACGATAGAGTGCGGCAAGGCCCTTAGTGATCTCTTCTTCAATCTTGAGGGGCCCGATCAATATATAACTAAGGTTAAACATCTAGAAGAAAAGGGTGACAGACTCACAGCGGAGGCATACAGCAGTCTAGAATTGCTTACTTACTCCGAATTTATTTATATCACTGAGCAGTTAGTCAAGCGCTTGGATGATATCGTGGATGGAATTAATGATACTGCTCGGCTTATTGATATCTGTCATCCAAGGCAGATCGAGAATGCAGCGCACGAGATTCTATCGACCCTGGTATCAATGATAGAAAAACTGCAGATGGAGATAGCGCAGTATCCACATATTGAGCTGGCAAGCGTAAGAGCGTGCTGTAAGACGCTCAAAGAGAGTGAAGAAAATGCGGACTTAATCTATCATGAGTGGCGGAAGAAACAGCGTCGAGTTCTCGTGCTTTCACTGATCGAAGAAAATAACTGGACCGAGATTTTGGGTGTCCTCGAGCAAACGACGGATGATGCATATCATGCGGGACTATTGCTCGAGCGCATAGCGAGGTATGGCCAAAAATAATAAGCCTGTCATTAGACCTAGGGAAGCTCTGAAGATTCTGTCGCAAATATTCAAAGGCCTTAAGCCAGGCCTATTTGCGGACAAAGTTATCCTGCCAAAGCCATAAAATGTTTATAAGCTGGTATATTTTATTCGGAAAGTTCTCAGGTTCAACAATAATTACTCGACCGGCAGCAATGGGTCGAGTACGGCCTGCCACTGTCCATTAAACCAGGCTCTGTCGCAAAGTTTTATTTTTGGGACGAAATAGAAAAACTGAGCGCTATAAACTCAATGGCTTGCATTGGCCAAGGCTCGTCAAACACAAATTTTGCGACAGAACCTGACTATTTAACCCATAATTACGGGGAATTAATGTACTAGTTCTCAATAACCTGATCCAATAATGCACGCGCTCACCATTGCGGATTTTTAATAACCCAAACCTACATTGAATTTTCCGCAAGTGGCCGTAAAGAGTGTAAATAAGCAGACGAGGAACTCCCTTAAGGAAAACAAGATGTCAGAACAAACAAACTATATCCGTTGGTTT
>PMDM01000163.1:0-13877 GCA_003155565.1 Methylococcaceae bacterium
TGTTGCCTAACCATCACATCAGCAAGCCCGTGTTGATTGGCGAAATTCAGGATGACGGCCAGTTTGTCACTGTATGGCAAACCAACAAACTGGTGGATGGCGATGCCTGGTCTGATTTTCTGCCGGAAAGCAAACCGATACTTGCCGATTGGACAGCACCGATTAGNNCGTTGCGTGACGCTGGAGCGTCACAAGCGGCATTCCCACGCTGGAGCGTGGGAACGATGTAATGCGGATATAAAGTTCCGTTCATTTGTGATTTACGGAGTAGACATGAAACCGGACTTTTTCAGGCGCTGTTTTTGCCCAATAGCAATGTTAATACTGCTGTTGCCAGGCTTTACACTGGGTCAAGATATTTTAGCCCAAGACGTATTTTCCGAGGCTTTGACCAAACTGAATGCCACGTCCATGCAGGAACGTAGTGCAGCGATCAATCAACTCGCGGCGGTCAAAGAACCCAGGGCCATTGTGGTTTTGCAAGCGTTATTGGATGGACACTTACTTAATCTTAAGGACGAGGGCAAACTGGTTATCGGCAAAGAAAACAGTTCCGGCTATAAGTTAAGCGATGCTAAAACCGGGCAGGATTTAGGTGTTGCCGATCATGAAGCTATACAAAAAATCACGGTCAATAACAGCCTTAGAATTTCGCTTAGGAAAATCATTGGTCGCCTAGAACTTAGTGCAGGCGATGCAAAAGTAAGGCTAGGCGCAGTCCATGCCATAGCCAAAGCTATAGACGATGAAGGCATTACATTGCTGCGTGATCGTCTAGTCATAGAACAGGACTCAACCGTCCAAGATGAGATTAAACTGGTTCTGGGTTTGGAAGCGTTAAACAGCAATGACAAAACTGCTCGTTTGGGGGCAATAGATTTGCTCAAAAATCACGCCGATCAAGATGTGGTCAATCGCCTGAATGCATTGATTGAAAAAGACGCGGATGGACACTACTTGGAAGCGGATGCCGATGTGCGTAACCAGGCTAAAGTCGCTTTATCTAAAATCAATTCACGGCTGCAATGGTACGCGGCCATTGAAACCTTGTTTTTTGGCTTAAGTCTGGGTGCAGTGCTGGTATTGGCGGCGATAGGGCTCGCGATTACTTTCGGTGTTATGGGTGTCATCAATATGGCGCATGGCGAATTGATGATGCTGGGTGCGTACACCACTTATGTTATGCAACAGCTCATGCCGGATTACTTGGGTTGGTCACTGATATTGTCTATTCCCGCTGCATTTGTGATTTCCGCGTCTGTAGGCATTGCCATTGAACGCGGCATTATCCGTTTTCTCTATGGTCGTCCTCTGGAAACCTTGCTGGCAACATTCGGTGTCAGCCTTTTTTTACAGCAAACGGTACGTTCCATATTTTCACCTTTAAACCGCAGTGTCGCCTCGCCGGAATGGATGAGCGGCACTTGGCAAATTAATGATTTTCTATCTCTAACCTGGAACCGATTGTATATCCTGGTGTTTTGCCTGTTAGTGTTTGCCTTATTATTGCAAATCCTTAAACGGACGCGCTTGGGCCTGGAAGTACGTGCCGTCGCACAAAATCGCAACATGGCAAAAGCAATGGGCATCCCCACTGCCCGAGTCGATGCCTTAACGTTTGGTCTTGGTTCAGGGATTGCAGGGGTTGCAGGAGTGGCATTAAGCCAGATTACCAATGTAGGCCCAAATCTCGGGCAGGCGTATATCGTCGATTCGTTTATGGTGGTGGTGTTTGGCGGTGTTGGCAATCTTTGGGGTACACTGCTGGCAGGATTTTCCTTAGGCATTGCGAATAAATTACTGGAACCTGTTGCGGGTGCGGTATTGGCAAAAATACTGGTGTTGGTGTTTATCATTTTGTTCATTCAAAAACGGCCACGCGGCTTATTCCCGCAAAAAGGCCGGGCAGTAGAGGGCTAAGAGGATGCTATTGAATTTGTACAAACAAGATAAGGCAGCAGCTTTTCTGATGGGCAGCATCGGGTTTATTGCCTTGTTCGTACCCCTATGCAACCTAATCCTTCCGGCTGAATCGGCGCTGCATTTTTCCGCCTATAGTGTTTCGTTGATAGGCAAATATCTTACTTTTGCATTGCTGGGCTTATCGCTGGATTTGGTCTGGGGTTATTGCGGTATCCTGGCTTTAGGGCATGGCGCTTTTTTTGCTTTGGGTGGTTATGCAATGGGCATGTACTTGATGCGCCAGATCGGTAATCGAGGTGTCTATAGCAATCCATTGTTACCTGATTTTATGGTGTTTCTCAATTGGCAAGAACTACCCTGGTACTGGTACGGCTTTGATCAGTTTTGGTTTGCCGCACTTATGGTGTTGTTAGTGCCGGGTTTGCTGGCTTTTGTTTTCGGTTGGTTGGCATTTCGCTCACGCGTGACGGGAGTGTATCTGTCGATTATCACGCAGGCCCTGACTTATGCCTTGTTGCTGGCTTTTTTCCGCAATGAAATGGGTTTTGGCGGTAATAATGGCTTAACCGATTTCAAGGAAATTCTCGGTTTCAATATACAATCCGAAGCGGTACGCGCTTTTCTGTTGATGGCTTCTGGCATGGCGCTGGTTGTGGCTTTTTTGGTGAGCCGCTGGGTGATGAACAGTAAATTGGGTCGGGTGGTGACGGCGATTCGAGACCAGGAAATGCGTGTACGTTTTCTGGGTTATCGTGTAGAGCTGTTCAAATTATGGATTTTTGTGTTTGCCGCCATGCTGGCGGGTATTGCCGGTGCGCTGTATGTGCCGCAAGTGGGGATTATCAATCCCAGCGAATTTTCACCGTTGAATTCATTGGAGATAGTTATTTGGGTCGCTATCGGCGGTCGCGGCACTTTATATGGAGCGATAGTCGGAGCGGTGCTGGTTAACTATGCCAAGACGCTACTGACCGGATGGGCACCGGAAATCTGGTTATTTTTTCTGGGCGCTACTTTTATTCTCGCTACCGTGTTCTTGCCCGATGGTTTGTTCGGGTTCTGGCAACGCCGATTAAAAGGGCAAAAATCATGAGCGAGTTAGCCCTTAAAGCAGGAGAAGTGGATACCAGTCATGGGCCGATACTGTATATGGAAGGTGTTAGCGTCAGTTTTGATGGCTTCAAAGCGTTAAATAACCTGTCGCTGTACATTGATGCCGGGGAATTACGTTGTTTGATTGGCCCGAATGGCGCTGGTAAAACCACCCTGATGGATGTGATTACCGGTAAAACCCGCCCTGATACGGGTTCGGTATTTTTTGGGCAAACGATTGATCTTTTGCAAATGGATGAGCCCGCCATTGCTCAAGCCGGTATTTGCCGTAAATTTCAAAAGCCCAGTGTCTTTGACATGTTGAGCGTGTTTGAAAACCTGGAACTGGCTTTGGCTACCCATAAAGGCGTTTGGCCTACCTTATTCGCTAAGTTAAACAGTGTACACCATGAGCGCATTGAGCAAGTGCTGGAGACGATAGGGCTTACCGAACATCGATCACATCTGGCCGGTATTTTGTCGCATGGGCAGAAACAATGGCTGGAAATCGGTATGCTGCTGATGCAAGAGCCTAAAGTGATGCTGGTGGATGAACCCGTGGCGGGCATGACACATCAGGAAGTCGAACGCACCGCACAACTCTTATTATCGTTACAGGGCGAGCGTTCCATTATTGTGGTCGAGCATGATATGGAGTTTGTCCGCTCTATCGCACAGCACCGGGTGACCGTATTGCATGAAGGTTCTGTACTGACCGAAGGCACTATGGATGAAGTGCAGAACGATCCGCGTGTCATACAGGTTTATTTGGGGGACTGATGCTCAATATTACGGCATTAAATCAATATTATGGCGGTAGCCATACCTTATGGGATTTGAATTTTGAGGTGCCTGATGGTTCCTGCGTGTGCCTTATGGGTCGTAATGGGGTCGGTAAAACCACTTTGCTGAAGTGCATCATGGGGCTTATTGCGGTAAAGGATGGTGAGATAGCGTATAACGACACCCCTATTAGCCACGCCAAGCCGGAGCAACGTGCCGAACTGGGTATCGGCTACGTACCGCAGGGACGGGAAATTTTTCCCTTATTAACAGTGGAAGAAAACCTAAAAATCGGTCTACGTGCGGCACACAAACAAGGTATCAAAAAAGTCCCGGAGCATATCTACGAGATTTTTCCGGTACTGAAACAAATGCTCAAACGGCGCGGCGGTGACTTGTCTGGTGGCCAACAGCAACAGCTCGCTATCGGGAGGGCATTGGTCATTAATCCTAAATTGCTTATCCTGGATGAACCGACCGAAGGCATACAGCCTAATATCGTCAGTGAAATCGGTGATGTGATTATTCGTCTAAATCGTTCCAGAGGGGTACCGATCCCTTTGCTTAAAGTAAACGATGAGGCTAAAGATGAAATCCGCGAAGGTATTATTAAAATCAAAAACGAGTTGGGAGTAACGATATTGCTGGTGGAACAAAAACTGCCGTTTGCACGTAAAGTGGCCGACCGCTTTTACATCATGGATAGGGGTCGCGGTGTCGCTGCCGGAAACATGGCTCAATTGAACGAAGACATGGTTAAACGTTATTTGACTGTATAGAGTGAGGCATTTATGAAAACGTGTTGCGTAAAAAAGTTGGCTTTACCCGTAATGCTGTTTAGCTTTGTAACGCCAGTGTGGGCGCATACCGGCATCGACACAACGCATGGTTTTATGGCTGGTTTTGTCCATCCTTGGCAAGGCGTTGACCATTTGTTAGTGATGTTCGCCGTTGGTTTATGGGCTAGTGTGCTATCCGGCAAAATACTGTGGCAGCTACCCATCACATTCTTATTATTGATGGCAATAGGCGCAGGCCTAAATTTTGCGGGGTTTACGCTGCATTTTGCTGAGCTATGGGTCGCGATGTCGGTACTGGTATTTGGGTTGATTATAAGTTGTAACTGGCGTACATCGGGCTTTTGGGCGATGGGCTTGGTGGTGGCGTTTGCGTTTTGTCATGGTTATGTACATGCTGCGGAAATCGCAAATGGTGCAGACCAATTTGGTTATGCTTTGGGCTTCTTGCTGTCCACCGCAATTTTGATGAGCCTTGGTATTGCCGCTAATGTATTAGGTGCAATGGGGGCGTATGTTTTCAGAATGAGTTTTGGTTTGGTTTCCAGTACAGCTGCTGTGTTCTGGCTGGCAAAGTAATGGTATCGAATAACCAGGAAGCAGTTAAAGCAGAGCCTGGCGGTTGGCGGGCTGCATTAAACTTAAACTTTGCCGCCACTACAGATAAAACCGTACTGGTTAAGCGCGATCATTTTGGGCCCTTAACCGTGCAACGGCCATTTTATCCCGAGGGCGGGGTATGTCATGTCTATATACTGCATCCACCGGGCGGCATAGTCGGTGGAGATTATCTGACGATTTGCGCCAAAGCCGCAGCACACAGCCATGCCTTGATTACCACACCCGCAGCAGGAAAATTTTATCGTAGCTCCGGCGCACAGGCCACACAGACAGTAGAGATTTGCGTCGCAGAACACGCAACCGTGGAATGGCTACCGCAGGAAACCATTATTTACGAAGGCGCACAGTTAAAATCATCGGTTAAGGTTGATCTGGCTACAGATGCCCGTTTTATTGGTTGGGAAATTTTGTCATTGGGTCGGCCTGCTTGTGCTGAGAATTTCGATTATGGCCTAGCGGATTTGAGCTGGCAGATTTATTATGACGATCGTCCTTTGCTATTGGAACGTCTTTACCTCGATGCCAAGGCTTTTTCTGCGCGTTGGGGTTTGCAGGGCTGTTCAGCTTGCGGAACACTGTTTGCCACACCTGCTAGCGCTGAAAGTTTGGTAGCTGTTCAACAGATAATCGGCGATACCAAAGGCCGTGGTGTGACTCGCATTGATGAGCTGTTGGTTTGCAGGGCTTTGGACAACAGAAGCGACCGGGTACGCGGATTTTTTGAGCAGGTGTGGGCAATTGTACGACCTGACGTGCTGCAACGTAAAGCCTGTGCGCCCCGTATTTGGGCAACCTGATTAGAACAGGGATTGGAATAACACGATGCAATTAACACCCCGCGAAAAAGACAAATTGCTGATATTTACCGCTGGTCTCCTAGCTGAACGGCGTAAGGCTAGAGGCCTTAAGCTCAATTATCCTGAAGCCGTGGCTTTTATCAGTGCGGCGATCATGGAAGGCGCACGAGATAATCGCACGGTTGCGGAGTTGATGGAATTCGGTCGCACCCTGCTATTCCGTGATGATGTCATGGAAGGTGTTGCCGAAATGTTGCCCGATGTGCAGGTTGAAGCCACTTTCCCTGACGGCACCAAACTGGTGACTGTCCACAACCCTATCGAATAGGAGTAGAGCGATGATCCCAGGAGAAATTATTGTCGCTGACGGCGATTTGGAACTGAATACAGGCCGTGCGGTGATTAGCGTGCTGGTTGCTAATAGCGGTGATCGGCCCATTCAAATTGGTTCGCATTATCATTTTTTTGAAACCAACCCTGCTTTGTATTTTGACCGTGCAATAACGCGAGGTTTTAGGTTGGATATTCCAGCAGGTACGGCAGTGCGCTTTGAGCCAGGTCAGCAACGCGAAGTACAATTGGTGGCCTATGCCGGATTGCGCCGGATTTACGGTTTTCGTCAGGCGGTCATGGGTGCATTGGAGCCTTACGTATGAGCCGTATTAGCAGACAAGCGTATGCCGATATGTTCGGGCCAACGACGGGCGACCGTGTAAGGTTGGGTGATAGCGGCCTGTTTATTGAAGTCGAAGATGACCGCACGGTTTATGGTGATGAGGTCAAATTTGGCGGCGGCAAAGTTATCCGTGACGGCATGGGTCAAAGCCAGCTTGATTCCCTCACGGCAGTTGATTTGGTCATCACTAATGCGCTTATCGTCGATCACTGGGGCATTATTAAAGCCGATGTCGGTATCAAAAACGGTCGGATTGCCAGTATCGGTAAGGCCGGTAATCCCGATACCCAGCAGGGCGTGGATATTGTCATCGGCCCAGGTACGGAAATTATTGCTGGAGAAGGACAGATCCTGACCGCAGGCGGCATTGACGCGCATATTCATTTTATCTGTCCGCAGCAAATCGACGAAGCCTTGATGTCCGGGGTGACAACAATGATCGGCGGTGGCACTGGCCCTGCAACAGGCACCAACGCGACGACTTGTACACCGGGCCCGTGGAATATTCACACCATGCTGCAATCGCTGGATGGTTTCCCTATGAATTTCGGTTTGTTGGGCAAGGGCAATGCCAGCCTACCTGCTGCACTGGAAGAACAAGTCCGTGCCGGGGCGATGGGTTTAAAATTACACGAAGATTGGGGTACGACCCCTGCCGCTATTGATTGCTGTCTTTATGTTGCTGAACAATTTGATGTGCAAGTCGCCATTCACACCGATACCCTCAACGAATCGGGGTTTGTCGAAGACACGTTTGCGGCTTTCAAAGGCCGTACCATCCACACTTATCACACTGAAGGCGCTGGCGGCGGTCATGCGCCAGACATTATCAAAGCCTGTGGTGAAGCGAATGTATTGCCGTCATCAACCAATCCGACACGGCCCTATACCGTCAACACCGTGGATGAACATCTGGATATGTTGATGGTTTGCCACCACCTTGATCCCGGTATTGCCGAAGATGTCGCGTTTGCCGAATCACGCATACGCCGCGAGACTATTGCCGCCGAAGATATTCTGCATGATCTGGGGGCGTTTTCGATGATTTCTTCCGATTCGCAGGCCATGGGGCGTGTCGGTGAAGTCATTATCCGTACTTGGCAGACTGCACATAAAATGAAAGAGCAACGCGGCAGTCTTAAAGAAGATTCATCCCAGAATGACAATTTTCGTATCAAACGCTATATCGCCAAATACACCATTAATCCAGCAATCAGCCACGGCATAGCGCATGAGGTGGGTTCGATTGAAGTCGGCAAGTTGGCTGATTTGGTGTTATGGCATCCCGCATTTTTTGCCACTAAGCCAAGTCTTATTTTAAAAGGCGGGTTTATTGCCGCCGCACCTATGGGCGATCCTAATGCTTCTATTCCAACACCGCAACCGGTGCATTATCGGCCCATGTTTGGGGGGTTCGGTATGGCTGCATCTGCAACATCCATGTTTTTTCTGCCTAGAGTGGCTGTCGAGTCTGATATTGCAAAAGCCTTGAAACTTAAAAAGCAGGTGGGTGTGGTGAAAGGAACCCGTACCATCGGCAAAAAGGATTTAATCCATAATAACTACCAACCGAATATTGAAGTTGACCCACAAAGCTATGAAGTTCGTGCTGATGGGCTGCTTTTAACCTGTGAACCCGCGACAATATTACCGTTTACCCAACGCTACTTTTTATTTTGACTATGCTGAAACTGACTGAATTGGCTCCAGACACGACAACGCCTGATGATGTGGTGACATTGCCGTATGAAACCCGTCAGAAAAGCCGTCTATTAAGCCAGACCGATGGTGGAACTAAGATTGGAATATTTTTACCTCGTGGTCAAATGCTGAGTCACGGTTTGGTATTGAAGGGCCATGATGATTATCGTGTTCGGGTTAATGCGGCGGCAGAGTCATTGTCCGTAATACGCACCGATAACACATTGCAATTCGCTCGCGCTTGTTATCATCTGGGTAATCGACATATTGCCTTACAGATTCTACCTGGCGAACTACGTTTTCTGATCGACCACGTTTTAGACCAAATGCTGGTAGGTCTAGGATTAAGCGTTACCCACGAATCGCTACCCTTTGAACCGGAACAAGGGGCTTATCACGGTCATGGTCACTGACTTGGCATTGATGCGCTTGCTGCAATTGGTAAGTCCGGGCTTGCCCATCGGGATGTACAGTTATTCCCAAGGCATGGAACGCGCAGTCGATGACGGCTGGATACGCACTTCATCCGAAGCAGAGGAATGGATTACTGGCATCATGGAAAGCGGCTTAACCTGTATCGACTTGCCAATACTGGCAAGGCTGTATGTGGCATGGAATAACCACGATGAAGACAGTGTCTTCTATTGGAGCAGGACGCTAATCGCCTGCCGTGAAACCGCTGAACTAAGGGCAGAAGACAGGCAAACCGGACAAGCCTTGGCGCGTCTGCTTTCTGATATGGAATTGCCAACAATGCAGTCGTGGATACGTAAGCCAGAAACCACGCTTGCCACAATATTTAGTTACGCAGCAGTAATGTGGGGTGTTTCTAAGCATCAAGCAATGTTGGGTTATTTATGGAGTTGGTTGGAAAACCAGGTCTTATGCGCCGTCAAATTAGTGCCGTTGGGGCAAGTGGCTGGGCAACGCTTATTGGCGGATTTAGCCGCAAAAATACCGGGTTTGGTTGATAAGGCTTTACAGCTTACAGATGCCGAAATCGGTGGCAGTGCGTTTAGTTTAGCCTTAGCCAGCAGTCGGCATGAAATGCAATATTCGAGGTTGTTTCGGTCATAGTCGTTTACTATCACACTACAGTTAGATAACATATAAATTAAAAAATCATTTTAATGAAAATCCTTATGTACAAAATTGCGTTGGCATTAATGTTCTTTTTTACTATTAAAGCTTCAGCGATGGTTACGCTATTGGAATGTAAACCTTATTAAGCTAAAAAAGAACGAGTTGAATTCAATAACTAAGTTAATCAAATACCCTGATCCATTGCTTAAAAATAGAACTTGGAAAACATATTATTGTTTTGATAGCCACACAAGCTCTAATTTGATTCGAGCTTATGTGGAATCAAGTTATTATGAAAATGGAAAAGACTATGTGCGCTATTACGAGGTTTTTTGTGAAAATTTAACAAAAAAATGGAATTGTTCTTCACCAGATGACATGTTTCAGTTTAGAAAAAGTAAACAGGCTATTAGCGTTTTAACGAAACTCTCTACAAACGAAATACTTCAATTGAGAGAATACATTAATAAAATTGACATGTCTTCTATAAGAAATGATTCTCTTGATATTAAAATACCATTAGTCAAATTGCTTAAGGATGGCAACGTTTACTACGCTGGTCTTGGAGGTAAACACCTTTGTTATTGGTGGGTAAAGATATTTCAATTAGATAAAAATAAGTTTCGTTCTGAGAAGCCAGAAAAAATTTGTATTGGTTGATTATTAAGTGCCGAAGAAAGAACCTCGTTCATCGGCACATCATGTGCAATTATTAATAAACGAGACAAGGCATCCTAAAATATTATGAACGAAAAACCCATATTAAGAGTCGGTATCGGTGGCCCAGTGGGTTCGGGTAAAACCGCGTTGGTTGATGCCTTATGCAAGCACATGCGCGACCAATTTGAAATCGCCGTGGTCACCAATGATATTTACACCCGCGAAGACCAACAGTTCCTGATCCGTAGCCAAGCCTTGCCGAAAGAACGGATTTTAGGTGTGGAAACTGGCGGCTGTCCGCATACTGCAATCCGAGAAGATGCGTCCATGAATCTTGCAGCAGTCGATGAGTTGAGCCAGCGTTTTGATAACCTTGACTTTATCATGGTCGAGAGCGGAGGTGACAATCTCAGTGCTACCTTTAGCCCGGAACTCGCCGACCTGACCATTTACGTGATAGATGTCTCCGCAGGCGACAAGATACCACGCAAAGGTGGCCCAGGCATTACCCGTTCCGATTTGTTGGTCATCAACAAAATCGACTTGGCGCCTTATGTGGGTGCATCACTGGAAGTCATGGAGCGCGATTCCAAAAAAATGCGTGGCGAGCGGCCTTTTGTTTTTACTAACCTGAAAACGGGCATAGGCCTTAAAGATGTTAGTGATTTTATTGTTGAGCAGGGGATGTTGAATTAAGATTGTTGTTAGCAAAATATCAGACAGTTAAGCAACATCAGGTGGCTTGTTAACATTGATTCCTCCGTTTCTTTGGTATTTTTAAGGATGATAGGCAATCCATTTAAGTCATTGCTGAAAAACAGCCGACATTGCATTCGAAGACTTTAAGGCGTTTTCGAATATTTTATCTCGGTTTCGCTGCGCAAGTTGTGCGGACACTAACGTTGACCGTTCTGGTACGTGTGCAGTAAATGCGCGTGGTGGAACGGTGGATAAGGCTTCTACAATGCCAATTCGTTCATTGTCCAAGCGCTCAAAACAAATACGGCCTGCATTGCCCGGCTTACTCCAGTCAAATAGTAAATGATAGATTAATGGATCACCTTTGGGTAAACGCCTGACGTGTACTTTTATATCTTGATGATTATTTTTAAATCGCCAGACCAATTCCGAATCTGATAGCCGCTTGCCATCAACGGACTGCCAATTGAGTCGACTGGCTAACCAACCTACCAATAGCCAAGTCATGGGCAATGCGTGCGGGCCGTGCGTTATTTCGATTGAGTTCAAAGCATTAAGGACATCTGGTGCCGTTTGAGGATCAAGCACTTGACTAATTAATTTACGCCAGCCTGCAAAGCGCCGCCAGGCAAGGTTATGTACGATTTGTGTATTTTCCTGAGCCGCAACCCAGCGGGTCATGGCAGCAACGCCCTGGGCGGGATTAACCCAACCAACATTGTCGTAGATAATCTGGTTCGCCAGTTCAGCCAGTTGAAAGAACACTTCTCCGGCAGTGGGCGGCGTGCGCTGAGAAGCCCACCATAAGGTCGTCGGTAAATCACCGACCAGCTGTGACCGAGCCACTGAAGGCAAACGATCAGCCACGGCGGTTGTCGAAATAACGTCTATCCGTTCCGCGCATACCTGCCAGCCGTCGTCGAGGGCTGTGTAGTAAATAGCAATACGTGCCTCAATAGTGCCTTCACTCGGATTACCGTTACCCACGAGCAACAGTATTCTCGCTGGATGGATATCCACAATGGCGGCGATTTCCTGGCTGATAACTTTTGCTTCTTGGGACGTATCACAATAGATGATGAGGTTGGACATACAGGCGCGCATAACCACGGACTGTCCGCCACTATTAGCCTGATTAAATTGCGCCCATAACATGCCTAATCCTGATTCAATATCAGCAATATTGACCCGTTTGGGCGCTTGCGTCACTACTGTTGAAGCGCCATTTTTTAGGATCATAACATTCGCCACTTACGGTTATCTGATTCAATCAATCGCTCTGCTTCAAGCGGCCCCCAGGTTCCGGCGCTATATTCAGGAATCCAGCGAGTTCGGCTACTCGCCCAGACATTAAGGATATTATCTACCCAAGCCCAAGACGATTCCACAGCATCGCGGCGCATAAATAAGGTGGCATCTCCCGCCATAACATCTAATAACAGGCGTTCATAAGCTTCAGGTGATTGTTCGCCAAAGGTTGAACCGTAACGGAAATCCATTTTAACGGGGAAAATCTTAAGTTTAGTGCCCGGCAATTTGGTCGCAATGCGTAGCGATAAACCTTCATTGGGTTGAATACTCAAGGCTAACACATTAGGCTCTAAGGGTTGATCGTGATTAGCATTGAACAAAATCGGCGGCACGCTTTTGAATTGAATGGCAATTTCACTAGCCCGTTTAGGCATACGCTTTCCGGTGCGAATGTAAAACGGCACACCTGCCCAACGCCAGTTGTCGATAAACAACTTTAGCGCAATATAGGTTTCAGTAATGGAGTCTTGCGCGACACCCGGTTCACGGCGGTAACCCGGGACATCTTCACCATGATGAAATCCCGGGCCATACTGGGCTCGGACAACATTTTGATCAAAATTTTCGGTAGTAATCGGCCTTAGACAGTTGAGGATATCTTGACGGTGATCGCGGATCACATCGGCATCCATGATCCAGGGTGGTTCCATAGCGATGAGGGTCAATAATTGCAGGATATGGTTTTGAATCATATCGCGTAACGCACCGGCGCTGTCGTAATAACCTGCCCGCGTACCCACGCCTTCTTCTTCCGCAACCGTGATTTGTACGTGATCAATATGCTTTGCGTTCCATAATGGCTCAAAGATGGCGTTGCCGAAGCGCATCGCCAAGATGTTCTGTACCGTTTCCTTACCCAGGTAATGATCGATGCGGTAAATTTGTTGCTCGTGAAAATTTTGTGACAAGGTTGCATTCACCTTACGGGCGCTCTCAAGATCCCTGCCGATGGGTTTTTCTACGATGATCCGCGAAAAAGGGCTATGATCATCAACAGGCATCACGAGTCCAGCTGCTTTGAGTTGACAGACACAGGTTTCAATGAGTGCTGGCGGAATCGCCAGATAAAATACGCGATTGCCCGGAATGGCAAAGTTGGCTTCAATCTCTTTCAGACGTTCCTCGAGCTTTACATAAGCATCGGGATTATCAAAAGAGCCTTGTAGATAATGCAGGCAACGTTCAAAGTCCGGCCAGTAACCGGGGTCTAAAGGCTGCCTAGAAAACTCTTCAATACCTTTACGGGCAAAGTCACGGTACTGGCTATCATCCATTGCCTCAATCGCAAAGCCTAGCACCGCAAAATTAGCCGGTAACTCACCTTCCAGCGCCTGATTATAGATAGCAGGCAGCAGTTTTCGGCGAGTCAAATCACCACCTCCGCCAAAGATCACTAACGTGCACGGTTGTGGCGCATGAGTGATATTCATTCCGGCTGTGAGGGGGTTGTCATGTTTTATATCAGGCACTGGTATGCTCCAATAGTGATATGCCAAGAAGGCGGTACGCTTTCAAAACGGTAGAGAGAAAGCTTGTAATGGATAGTTCTAAGGACTGACCTTATTTCTTTTCAACATGACCGCCGAATTGCTTACGCATGGCTGAGATTATCTTATCGGAAAAGGTATTCTGATGCCGCGAACGAAAACGGGAATACAGCGCCGCTGTTAACACATGGGCTGGAACCGCCTCTTCAACAGCGGCCATAACCGTCCAGCGGCCTTCGCCGGAATC
>PMDM01000163.1:13896-23146 GCA_003155565.1 Methylococcaceae bacterium
GGATCATTTTGACGAAATGGCCTGAGCCGACCGGGCCGCAATGCAAATAGCCTTGTTCAGCCGTGCCGGGGTGATCGTCACGGCCTGGCGTTGGGTTTATATTGCCTTTGCCAGGTGCAAGCGTTTTGAATATGGGATCCAGCAGTTGAACGGCCTGTTTCGGGCCGCCAATCATTAGGCAATAACCTCTTTCCACACCCCAAATACCGCCACTGGTACCAACATCAATATAATGAATGCCTTTATCAGCAAGCGTTTTGGCTCGGCGTACAGCATCTTTATAGAAGGAATTGCCGCCATCAATGATAATGTCNNAATGTCATCCTCATCCAGAAGCTCAGATAATGCCATGACGGTTTTTTCAGTCAACTCGCCTGCGGGTACCATACACCAGATAATGCGGGGAGGTTGTAGTATGGCGACAAGCTCTTCTAACGAAGTCGCACCTTGTGCGCCTTCTTTTTTTAAGCTTTCCACGCTGGCACTATTGACATCAAAACCCACGCAGCTATGGCCTCCCGCCATTAATCGTTTCACCATATTGGCACCCATCTTACCTAGACCGATCATTCCTAGCTGCATTATTTCCTCTTTTGTTTAATGGTTAAATGGATTGCTTCATATTGGTGCAAGACATTGCCAGTATGCACTTAAATCGTTGTTTTTTAGGAAATGAAAACACTAATCTATTAACAACCCCTTAATAAAAATTGCAGCAATATACATGCCGCATTTTTCAATGGCTGCTTACCTAACATTATAGGATAACTGGATTTGTTAAGATGGATATTATGATTAAATTGCTGCATAGTTATTACAATAATCCCTCTAAAGATAAAAAGAGTATGAATATTGATCAGTTGAACAATGATTACAGGGTTGCAGATCAACTTAAGTTTGTCACGGGGAAGGGTGGATTGCCCTTTATTGTCATCCGTAATCAAAGTGCTACGGCCCTGATTTCCTTGCATGGGGGACAAATAGTGTCTTATAAGCCCATAGCCGAAGAGGCCGATATGCTTTTTCTGAGCAGCAAATCATCATACGAAGATGACAAGGCTATCCGGGGAGGGATCCCGGTGTGTTGGCCCTGGTTTGGGCCTGATCCTAAAGGGTTGCAGCGACCTAACCACGGCTTTGTACGAAGCCATTTGTGGAAAGTATTAAGCGCGGCAACGACAGACACCGAAACCAAGGTAAGCCTACAATTTATAGAAAGCCAAAAAAAAGAAAAAACCTGGAAGCAACCTTTTACCCTGAAACTTGAATTTACCATCGGTAAAACCCTAGGTTTAGAAATGATTTCCCATAATACGGGAGATAGCCCATTTTCGATCACCCAGGCATTCCATACTTATTTCCAAGTGGGGGACATCAATCAGGTTCAGGTTTTGGGGTTAGCCGGGTGCGCTTATTTTGATAAATTAGACCAAGGCAAGGAAAAAACCCAAACAGGCGCAGTCACCATTGCCGAGGAGGTTGATCGTATTTACATGAATGTTGATAATCTATTGACTGTTATTGATCCGGTTTTTAAGCGCCGGATTGAAATCGCATCGCAACATTGTAAAACCGGTGTGGTCTGGAATCCCTGGCAAAAAACCTCAAGAAAAATGGCGGACTTGAATAATCAGGATTATAAGCATTTTGTCTGTGTTGAAACCGGCAATATAGCGTTTGACCTTATCAAAATTCCACCTGGAGGCGAACACAGTTTGCTTACGAATTTTAAAATCTTAAGGGACTAAGGATGATTAGGGCACACCCAAATATTAGACTCCATTCCCGCGCCTATGGAAAAACGCGTCGGGCTGTACCGCTATCAACTCTTATTCCAGAGCAACAGATGCAGTGACCTGCAAAAATGCTTGGATGAACTTGATCCTAAAGCTTATGACAGGAGACAGCCCTTTGCGTACCAACATCAGGAGATTAGCTGATTACATCTGCTAGAATATAGGGCAATCTGGTAAGCCACAATAAAAGATGATTGTTAGTATGACTACCCTCATAGATCTGAATGAAGAAAAGCGACAACAATTACGGGAAGCGGCGCTTGAATACCACGAGTTTCCCCGTCCTGGAAAAATAAGCGTTACCCCGACCAAACAATTGTCTAATCAGCGCGACCTTTCCCTGGCTTATTCACCGGGCGTTGCGGCAGCTTGTGATGAAATCGTTGTTGATCCTGCCAATGTTTTCAAATATACGGCACGCGGTAATCTGGTTGCGGTCATTACTAATGGCACGGCTGTCCTCGGCCTGGGAAATATTGGCCCTTTGGCTGCAAAACCGGTGATGGAAGGCAAGGCAGTATTGTTTAAAAAATTTGCCGGAATCGATGTCTTTGACATTGAGATTAACGAATCTGATCCAGACAAATTATGTGATGTTATTGTTGCATTAGAGCCAACTTTTGGCGGTATCAATCTGGAAGATATTAAAGCCCCAGAGTGCTTTTATATAGAGCGCAAATTACGCGAACGCATGAAGATACCGGTATTTCATGACGATCAGCACGGTACTGCTATTATCGTGGGCGCTGCAATTCTAAATGGTTTAAAAGTGGTCGGTAAAGACATCAAGCAATGCAAACTGGTAGTGTCTGGCGCGGGTGCTGCGGCGTTAGCTTGCCTGGACTTGCTTGTCGATCTGGGATTCCCGATTGAGAATATTTATGTCACCGATTTGGCAGGTGTGGTCTATAAAGGCCGCATTGAGTTGATGGATCCTGATAAAGCGCGTTTTGTGCAAGATACCAGTGCCCGAACATTAGCAGAAGTCATACCGAGCGCAGACGTTTTTTTGGGGTTGTCAGCTGGTGGCGTGCTGACTCAAGACATGGTCAAGCTGATGGCAGATCGGCCACTGGTGTTGGCATTAGCCAACCCGACACCGGAAATTATGCCCGAAGAAATCAAGGCTGTCCGTGATGATGCCATCATTGCCACTGGTCGCTCCGATTATCCCAATCAGGTCAATAATGTATTATGTTTTCCATACATTTTTCGGGGCGCACTCGATTGCGGCGCCACAACCATTAACCGGGAAATGGAAATCGCTGCCGTTTACGCAATTGCTGATCTGGCTCAAGCGGAACAGTCGGACATTGTTGCCAGTACCTATAACATCACTAACTTATCGTTTGGCCCTGACTACCTCATTCCCATGCCGTTCGATCCACGCCTGATGACAAAAATCGCTCCAGCAATCGCCAAGGCAGCCGAAAAGTCTGGTGTTGCCATACGTCCGATTCAGGATATGCAAGGCTACATCGACCGGTTACAGCAATTTGTATATCACAGCGGCACATTCATGAAGCCGGTCTTCCAGATTGCTAAAAATACACCCGCTGGCAACAAACGCATTGTGTTTGCTGAGGGCGAAGAAGAGCGCGTCCTGCGTGCCGTACAGATATTGGTCGATGAAAATATCGCCCAGCCCATTTTGATTGGTCGCCCGACTGTATTGCAGCGTCGGATTGAAAAATTTGGTTTGCGTATCAAGCCCGATGTCGATTTTCAGGTTGTTAATCCGGAATATGATGAGCGTTACCGGGATTTCTGGCAGACATATCTTGGAATGACGATTCGTAAAGGCGTTAGCGAGCAATATGCCAAGCTGGAAATGCGTCGCCGCCATACCTTGATCGGTGCAATGCTGATCCATAAAGGTTATGCCGAGGGCATGATTTGCGGGCTTTTTGGTACGACTGCCTTGCATTTGCATTACATCGACCAAGTTCTGGGCAAGCGTGCTGGCGTTAACGTTTACGCTGCGATGAATGGCCTAATTTTACCTGATCGCCAAATCGTGTTGGTCGATACTCATGTCAATGAAAATCCGACCGCCGAGCAGCTTGCCGAAATCACAATTTTAGCAGCTGCCCAGATGCGTCGTTTTGGCTTGGTTCCACGGGTGGCATTACTATCACATTCCAACTTCGGCACCAGCAACAGTGAATCCGCCCAAAAAATGCGTGCCGCTCTGGCAATCATCCAGGGAAAAGCACCCGACCTGGAAGTCGAAGGTGAAATTCATGGTGATACAGCGCTTGACTATAATTTGCTGAAAAAAACCATGCCGGATTCGAAGTTGAAGGGAAGTGCCAATTTACTGGTTTTGCCTACTATCGATGCCGCCAATATCGCTTACAACCTGCTCAAGACCGCCGCTGGCAACGGTGTTGCAATCGGGCCTGTACTCCTTGGCTGTAGTAGGCCAGTCCACATTCTTACCCCCTCCGCTACAGTACGGCGTATTGTTAACATGGCAGCCTTGTGCGTAGTGGATGCGGCGGAGAAGCAATAATCGTTGATTGTTAATTGTATTTAATCGACGAAATCGATATGAAGGATTTTGTGTTTTTGATGCAAAGAAAGTGAAATAGCTCAATTAACTCAAAGCAGTGATAATGTATTAGGATTGGTATAACCACATATGTATTTTTAGAAATTAGCTTAAGCTTGTTCGTATCAATTCAACTAACTGATATTCTTCGATGGGTTTGGTTAAGTAGATGTCAAAACCGGCACTGAGTGCTTCGTTTATTTTGTCGTCATCAGCATATGCACTGACAGCGACAACCTTGAATTTTAGCCGTAGTCTGCGAATCTTGTTTACCAATTCCAAGCCATTCATGATCGGCATATTGATGTCTATCAAGGCAAGGTCGTAATTTTTTTGCTGGATCAATGCCAGGGCTTCTTGCCCGTCCACTGCAGAATCAACCTTGCAACCTAGTTGTTCCAGCATACTGACCAAAAACAGCAGATTGATTTCGCTATCATCAACAACTAAGACATACACTTCATTAAATTTGGCACCAGTGCTATGCGAATGAGGCATCGCTTTAGATTGATTTTTTACGCTGACCGGTAAAGGCAATGCAACTGAAAAAACACTGCCAACGCCCGGTTGACTGCTAACGGTCAATTTGCCATCCATCAAGTTCACAAGTTCTTTGGTAATGGATAAGCCCAGGCCTATGCCCTCACGGGTAAAATTGTTGACGCTTATCTGTACAAAAGGCGAAAAAATACGCTCCAAATCGTTTTGGGCGATTCCACAACCGGTATCTGTAACAGTTATTTTAAGCATATCATCATGATAGGATGCGGTCACCTCCACGCTACCTTTGGTAGTGTATTTGACGGCGTTATCAATTAAATTAACCAGTATTTGCCGGATGCGTTTCTCGTCACCAAGAAAATTTTGGGCTAAACAGGTGTTTTTTGTAATGAGCTTCAAACCCTTTTCATCTGCCCTGAGTTTACAAATATGAATGCTGTCGGTTAACAATTGAGCAAAGTTAAAGTCGACGGCTTCCACGCTTATTTGTTGGGATTCTATGGCCGAAATATCGAGAATTTCGTTAATAAGCTTTAGCAGGTTATCACTGCATTGCCTAATAATGCCGATCTGTTTTTTATCCTCAACAGACATGGAAGGCTTTTTTTCCAAGAGTTGGGCAAAGCCGGAAATACCATTTAGTGGGGTTCTTAGCTCATGACTGATTTTAGCCAGAAATTGGTTCTTGGTTTGATTGGCTAATTCTGCGGATATTTTTGTTTGCGTCAATATATTGGTGCGTTCTTCAATGATGGCTTCGGTACGAAAATATCGCCCGGTCAGGTGTAACAGGACAATACCCAGTATGCCGGTAAACCAAAGTCCACTGAACATAATCCACTCAATAGGCCGATGTGATGCGGTTTTTTCTTTGCTCCAATCATGATAGAAGCTTAATAGCCAAGTTTGGTCTGCTGCCTGGATAGGGATTGTTTGATAAGGCGTATAATCCAAGTTGCCAATATTTGTGTAGATGGTTTTTGCATCAGTCATTTTCCCATTAGGCGCAGCACTCTGGGATGCGCTGATAGTCATCAAACAATTATTCGTATTTAGGGCATGGATCGCTTGATGAATTAAGCCCTCCATAGACACCGTCGCAATAATTACACCTAGAGCTTTCTTTTTCTGGTTTAAATCTTTGACGACAGGGATAAGCAATTTAAAGTTGTTTTTTTCGGGAATCAGGAATTCGGACTGGAATAACGAAGAACTATTCAGGAGTTTCTTCCTGAGATCAGGGGGAATCACTTGCAAGGCTTCCGGCTGATGTTGTGCCTGCTCGTTAAGCCCTGTAATAGGTTGGGTTTTTTCTGTTGTGTTTTCAGTGAAATTAATCCAGTTGATTGATTTAATTTCATCAAATGAAATGTACGCTTGCTTGCTTAATAATGAAAATTCTTGGGGCTCTATTAGCTGCGAACCCAACAAAAAATTCCTAAGCGAATGCAACGAATACAAATCCATCTGGATTCTGTTCTTTAATGCTTGGGATAAGGTGATTGTTTTTTCTTTTAATTGTTCAGTATATTGCTGGCGGTCAACATTACTCAGATAAAAAAACAGTGCAATAACCAAGGCTAACGTCAACATAATTGGCAAACCAACCGTTGCCCGGCGACGATACCAGATGTCTTGCGGCTCAGCAAAAAATATCAGGATCAACGGCGTGAAAATCAATACGCCCAATATGTCGCTCACCCACCAATTAAGCCAGGCAAGTGGTACATCCGCCAGGGTAATAATATCCAAACCGTGCATTACCGAAATGCTGATAGTCGCAGATAGCAGACAGCTTAGCGGCCCGCCCAACAACATAAAGAGGATGATGCGCCTACCTTCCACAAGCGGGTTTGGAAAGCCAATCATTCTGCGAATTAAGCTGGCTCCAATAAGCGCAGATAGAGTTGATCCTATTGTGCTAGCGGAATAGAGCGGTAAAAATTCTGGGTTAAAATCGAAAGCCCAGGCGTTAACACAGAAGCTTCCTATAACTACACCAAGTAAAATACGATTACCAAGCAGTAAGGTCGCCGCCAACGCCACGCCTGTTGCCGGCATAAGAATTTCTACCGGATCGGCAGGTATCCTAAGCAGCAAACCCAATAAGCCAAAAACGAAATATACACCCGCTACAACGCCAATAAGGATGAGCGTTTTTCCAAATTGAGTAAGTGGCGAGCTGTACGGCATCAGCAAGAAACGGCGATAGTTTGTTTGATGGCCTGGACAGACTGCACATTTAACCGCCCTACCCTTCGGTGTTGAGCGCATAAAGCACCCCTGAAACCTAGATAGTCGGGTTGATAAGGTAGCAGTATGGGAATATCTTCAAGTGTCAATGAACCTGCAAGGCCGCAGATTGCGCGACTGGATTTTACGTGGTTAACAAATCGTTCAATCTCGCTCTTAGCCATCATTCCGGTCAATGAGCCTTTGGTTTTATCTTGCGTATCCAACATGACTCCCTTGAAACCTGCTGCTGTTAGACTATTTATTAAGCTGAAATCGGGATTAGTGTCTGCAAATAAGACGGCAATCAAGTTAACGTGATGTGCTAAGTTCGCCAACTTCTCGATGACCTGATCTTGATTTTCGCTAAGGAAAAAACCGACTTTGATATAGTTAACTCCCGTTTCAGCCATCTCTTTTATGGCATTAAAAATGAGTTCCGGCTGCATGGGTAAGTCGCCTATTGTTGCGCTAGTCAGGCATTGTTCATTCACAGCTACGACACAACTTTTTACCAATTTAATATCCAGCGCCCCCAAAGAACCTAATGCGGGCTCTTTCAGGTCGATAATATCGACGTTTTCGGCCAGAACCAGTCTGGCCTCTTCCAAACTATTAACACTGGCGAGCATTCCGGTCATGCGACGGTTTTTCCTTTGAAGTTTTCAAGCACTTCCATTATCCATCCCCACGCTTCCAACTCACGTTCTCCTGCGGTTTTTTCCAGGCCAATGCGCAAGTATTCAATTTCCGATTCTATTTTTTGTAATGGCAATAGTTCCAGTCGGCTGATTAAAATCGCCGCTTCCAATACTGCAAACTGGGCGCGGTTGAAACCCTTGAAAGGCGCGTGGATAGCAGTATGCACGGTTTTACAGAACAGTTTTGGACGAGTAGCATTTTCCTCAATCCTTTCAATCTCTACTTCAGAATGCGCCAAAGCACATTCCAAAACTTTACCTGAGATTTCTTGCGCGGGACTTAACGGCCAATCCCGCCGACCAGTCAGACATCCAGCAAATACCCGCACATCATCGCAATAGTTGATTACGCCAACTTTGGTTTCCAAAAAATTGTTCAGCGTGGTGGAAGGACGAAATGGCAGGATAATGAAGCTATCGCCTTCCACATGGATGCCCATCGGAGCAATGTGAACGACCCCCTCGCTATTTTGGGTGGTGACTATGGTTTCCAGTATCATTTTTTTAACGTAGTTCCGGCGGGTTTAAAACTGTGCAGGTCAACGGTTTGCTCTGCAACATCAGTTGCACAACCCCAATCCAGCGGCTGGTCTTGGTTGAAGCGTTTACCTAACTGCCAGGCAATTTCTGCCCGTGCTAACTCCACTCCCAAATAAAACGCATGTCCGGGATCATTTTCAACTGCCAGTTTGGGATACAGGTCAAATGGGTCAGTTGCGGTATGGAAACCGTCACGGTTAAAGAGATGAATGCCTTCTGCGCTGGTTTGGATGCGATAGCTAGGGTCGGTGATCTGGTCAGCCAGTTCCTTGATTTCATCTGCTGAATAAGGAAACGGCGAGGTTTCGTGCAAGGCCATCAGGCTAGCATCAATATGCTTGGGCAAGGTATCCTGTTCTTTCGCTGCATACATGATGCGCCGTGCCTTATCCGCTTCCTTGACTGCGCGGCAAGCATGGCGGCTGACTTCGGTGGCAAGTATCTGGTTGATATTGAGTTCCGAGCAAATGCCCAGCAGCAAGGCATTCATCCCTGCCGTGTCGGCATGGGTCAATTCGGTAATATTGCCCACACCCAGCATCATTTCAATATCAGGATGTTTTTTCCTGACCTCATAATAGCGCACAATGGATTCGGTAAAGCCGTAATGAATAGGATCGAGGATAGGATCGACGATGAATGGGCGATTTTTGCCCTGCATGATATTGATTGCACGGTCTAAGGAAGCCAAGTCTTCATGCATTTCAGGAATCAAGATCGGCGTTGCGGCAACTTCATCGGCGATCCATAAGGTATTTTCGTGCAGGCTGAGTAGATAATCAGCCCCCGCTTTGCCGCCCCGAAGTAAATCCTCGCTATTTAAGGAATCAATACTGACAGTAAAACCTTGCTGTTTTAATGCCTGTATCGCTTCTTCCATGTGCGGAAAATCCGTGCTGGGCAAGCAGCCTATGTCGATTACGTCA
>PMDM01000472.1 GCA_003155565.1 Methylococcaceae bacterium
CCGTCAACAAAGCAGCGGCAAAAATTTTTGAATAATGCACGACGTAGTCCTCGTCATTGTTAATAGGTAAGGGATAAAACTGTAACACTCGGTTTTTTCTCAGCACAAATACACCGTTTCTATCCAATGATGTGCTTATAGCGCCACCAAACCCAATAATATGCTCACCCCAGTTTATAACCCTGGCACAAATCGATAGCTACTACTGAAAAATCCAAACTCGCGTAAATTAACCTAATGTTAATTAAATAACAATAAAATCATGTAGGTATTACATAAAAAGCAACTGTTACTTTAACCTGATAGTCAACCCTGCACAACAAAAAAACACTTGGTCACAATACTCACCCAGCAATTGCCCGGCTTTCCCTGATATATCCACATATTTTCTTGCCAAAGGATTATCAGCGATAACGCCCAGCCCGACTTCATTTTGCACCAACACCATATCAATGCTTAACTGCATCACAGTGGTCAGCTCTTGCAAAACCGTCTCCTCAGAAAACTGGTGATAGAGCATATTGTTTAGCCACATGGAAACACATTCGATTAACACAGGCCCAGGGCAATCCTTCAAGGTATTCAGCAACTGGACAGGTTCTTCAATTGTAATAAAGCGATCTCGCCGCCGTTGTTGGTGAACCGCTATGCGCTGACGCATTTCATCGTCAATAAACTCTGTGGTTGCCAGATAATAAGGTTTTTGCTTTGCCTGCTCCAGAATATAGGTTTCCGCAAGACGCGATTTGCCGCTTTTGATACCGCCGATAAACAATGTTTTCATAATTCTGCCTGTAATATCTGTAACAGATTGTCTATGCCGATGTTTTCCCCAACCATATCGGCAAATTGTTGGATTTCAGTTTCTCGATATTCCCGATAGGCATAACCTTGATAGGCTGGGTTTATCGCCTTGAAATAGCTGCTACGAAAATCGTCAGCATCAAAAGTTCCATACACATGCGTACCACAGGCTTGCTGTCCCTGGTAATGCAGGGGATAGCGGTTCAACCGTCCATAATGAATTTCATAGCCTTTGATTGCATGAGAAAACAGCAAGTAGCCGCCACTGGCCAATACTTTGGGATTTTGATAGATCACGTCATCGTCGATAAAACCGAAACCCGTGCGGCTTCTGCCTGTAGGCATTGCGCCCTGGAAATTTCCCGACCCTCTGGTGTAACCGCAGAATTATTGGAGACATTCTGTGCTTTAAACGGTGCGACACGAAAACCACGATCCGCAAATTGGCGGCATAATGCCATGGTGACGGTGGTTTTTCCGGCATCGGAACTGGTGCCAAAAATGGCTAACGGGTGCATTTGGATTTATTGGTTGACGTAATGTATGTACGTGTAATCGTTGATGTGTTGCAGTTTATGTACTGAACCCACGTCAACGCGGAATTTAAAGGCATTGGCTGGAGGCAGTTGCAATACATGGGCGAAAAGGGCACGGATAACCCCTGCGTGGGTGATGAGCAAAACCTGTTGTGCTGGTTTTTTTACTAGCAATTCATCCCAAAAACTGCCCGCACGCCGGCAAAGATCGTTAAAACTTTCTCCATTGGGCGGCGATATTGTCACAAAATTTTCTGTCCAGTTTTTCAGCATATTAGCGTCTATGCCAGCAAAGCGTTGGTTTTCCCAGTCGCCAAAATTAACTTCCTGTAAGCGCTCATCCGTCTCAATTGGCCTAAGAAAAGTCTGCGCTAGTTGTATACAACGGTTTAACGGACTGCTGATTATCAAGCAATCCGCCGATAAATCGGGTAATTTTTCGCGTATGAGCCGTGCCTCAGCTACGAAACTATCGGCTAATGCGACATCGCTTTGACCATAACACAAGCCGTTAACGGTCTCTGTCTTGGTGTGGCGGATCAGGTAAATGTCCACAGTGCGCTGACGGTGAGATAAAAAATAACTTCCGCTACTTGCTGGCTAGTGCCTAGGCAATCGCCAGTGTAGCCGCCGATGTGACTGTAGAAATAACAACCTAAACGCCAGTTGACCAATTGGATCAAGGGAATGGCTAGGCTGCACAGCAACGGTAGCAATAACAAAGGCAATAAAGCCAGAGTTCCCGCAAACAGCAAATCTTGTGTATTGGGCTTATAAACTGCTGCATTGCTTTTGTTATTGTCAGTTCGTGCGTAGTCATACTCCCGCATCAATAGCAATGGTTGAAAACGGCTGATGCTATGCCCTGCGAGCAGTAACAAAGGCACAGAAGCTGCTGGCATCGTACTTAGCAGGCTGATTTTTAAGAACATCAACAATACCAGCCCAAGTGCACCATACGCGCCAATCTGAGAATCCTTCATGATCTCCAGGATACGCCGTTTGTCGTAACCGCCACCAAAACCGTCGCAGACATCAGCGAAACCGTCTTCATGGAATGCGCCAGTGAGCAAAATGCCGCAGATCAGCGCCACTATGACGGCGGTTGATTGCATCCATAACATATTCACCAGATAAAAACACAAGCCTGATAATCCACCCACTACCCAGCCAACCAGAGGCAAATAAATACTGGCTTGTGGCAACTTTTTGTAGTCCTGGTCTTTAGGTACGGGTAGCCGCGTATAAAAACTAAGGGCTAAGAGGAATAATTTTAGGTGGGGCATAACTACGTATTAGTTTGTCGATCAACCCCAGCATCCGCAAACGTCGCCATCTCGTTTAAGAACAACACCGCTGACTGTATTAACGGATAAGCGACTGCAATACCGGAACCTTCACCTAAGCGTAATTCCAGGTTCAACAGCGGCTGGGCATTCAAGTACGCCAATAATGCCTGGTGGCCTTGTTCGGAAGATACATGACTGAACACGCAATAATCCAGCACATACGGGTTCATTTTGTACGCAACTAACAGAGCGGCACTGGCAATAAAACCATCGACCATAATCAGCATTCCTAATTCGGCGGCTTTAAGATAAGCGCCCACCATCATGGCGATTTCAAAACCACCGAAGGTAGTCAGCACATCCAGCGGTTCGTTTGTGCCATGATACCTTTCTAACGATTGCTGTAAAATGGCATATTTGTGTTGCAATTGACTATCATCC
>PMDM01000438.1 GCA_003155565.1 Methylococcaceae bacterium
ATTCAGTTTTATCGGTTTTCAGGAATTTGCGGCGGGCGGGCGTGTTGTAGAACAAGTCCCGCACGTCAACTGTTGTGCCTTGGGGAGGGGAGTCAGGTTGGAGGTCAAAATCTTGCTCAGTGCCATCCGTGGATACACGCCAGGCGCAATCAGCCTCGGTAACGCGGGAAATTAAGGTCAGCCTTGATACAGAACTAATGCTAGGTAAAGCCTCGCCCCGAAACCCCATGCTGGCAACGCGCTCCAAATCCTCGAATGAAGCTATCTTACTGGTTGCATGGCGGGACAACGCCAAGGGCAAATCTTCTTTGACAATCCCACAGCCATCATCCCTGATACGAATTCGCCGTGCACCGCCTTGCTCTATGTCGATGCTGATTGTAGTAGCTCCGGCATCAAAACAGTTTTCAACCAACTCTTTAACCACCGATGAAGGCCGTTCAACCACTTCACCTGCGGCAATCTGGTTAATAAGCTGGATGGAGAGTACCTGAACGCGCATCGGCTGGCCTAGAGCAAAAGCACTATTCTATACGACCGAATGTGGGCTGGGTAGCTTGCGGGAAAAGAATTGTTACCCGCTTATGTTTTGCTGTGATGCACCAAACTTAAAACAACCGGATTTTCCAACGACCTACTGAAGCTCACTGCCATGCTGGTCTAATGAAATACTGCCTATACGCTGTGATGTAAAAGCCTTCACAGTCATATCAGACAAATCAAACGAAGGTTCAGCCGAATTCGCCACGGAACTTGCCCGTTTAACGGAGGAAGCATCGGCTTTTTTGCTTTGATAGCGGCTTGGACGTTTGCTGCGGGATTCCGAAACAAATCCATGTAAAACAAAACCACGTAAAAAATAACCCAAAACGATACCTGCGACAAAATAACAGGCCGGATTGGTTTTGATGATTTCAAAAATAGTTTCTATATCCATTAACTTAGCTCCATTAGCTTACAACTAGGGGTTTTTAACAATATACCTGAAACCTTAACAAGGCATTATTAAAGCTTTGCCATCCTGTTGGATTCAGAGGGTACTAACTGTTCAAAATAATTAAGTACACCTCTAAAAATAGCATTAGCCATTTTTGTTTGGTAACGGTTACTCAATAAATTAAGTTCATCCGATGGATTCGAAATAAAAGCTGTTTCGACCAGAATGGATGGAACATCAGGCGATTTTAACACCACGAAACCGGCTTTCTGGACGGTGTTGTAATGTAATGATCCTATATTTTGGAAGTTTTTTAGCACGTTACTGGCAAGGCTTAAACTCGCTTGTTGCGTTGCAGTTTGCGACAAATCCAGCAACACCGAAGCCAATACGTCTTCTTTATCATCCAGATCGACACCGCCTACTCTCTCCCTGGCATTCTCGCTATTGGCCAACCATCGAGCCGCCTCGTTTGAGGCGCCGGTTCTGGATAAGGTATAGACGGAAGCGCCTTTCACATCAGCATTTTGAAAAGCATCGGCATGAATTGAGATAAATAAATCGGCTCTGGCCTGGCGGGCAATTTTTATTCTTTCCCGTAGACCGACATAATAATCGCCCTTACGCACCATTTTCGCCTTCATTCCAAGCTGCCCGTTAATTAACGCTTCGAGTTTTTTTGCGATTGCTAAAGTGACTTGTTTCTCATGCGTTCCGTTTGGCCCTCTTGCACCTGGATCATCGCCGCCATGACCCGCATCAATAGCTATTACAAAGCGTTGCTTTTTATTAACGGCATGTTTGTTCTTGGAATTGGACGTTTTTGTGCTTGTTCCGGTTTGTTCATCGAGACTACTTGATTTGCTATAAACCAGCTTTTCTGTGGATTTTTTTCCTTTATCAACAATGGTTACCAAGTTTTTATTCAGTAAATCAATAATTAAATGTTGGCTATCTGAGTTATTTGTAGCCAGTTTATGGCTTTTTGCGGTAACTGCTTGTTTTAAATCAATCACAATCCGCAAATCAGACTCATTTTTTGCTGCGGCGCGAACCTGTGCAAACAGGGGATGTGATGCCGAGGGCTGACTTAAGCCACGTTGTACTTGGGCATTTTTGACATCAATAACCAATCGGGATGGATTATCAAGCACGAAAACCCGGTGCTTAGGGGAAGATGTTACATCAAATATTATCTTTGCACGGCCAGCTTCAGATGCGTAACTTACTGAACCAACACGTATTTGTTGGGCGTACCCCGGCACTGAAAATACCAGGACGACAAACACAAGAAATATTTTCTTACAACCGCGCCACATAAACTAACTCACAAAGTGATAATCTGAATTAGATTATAGCAATATGTTATTGTTTTTAAATAGCTAGATGAAAATATTTTTTAACAGTTATTTGCAACTATTCAACCTTTAGTAAAACAAAGGGGTAATTTATCATGTAGGCGCAAGGTACAAGGCGAAAAACCTTTAGCCTTTATTCTTCGGTGAATAGTTGCAATTATTTTTACAGTTCTGAGGGTTGACTTACTTCCACTAATCGACCATCCCCCTGCACTGCTAAAGTAATCAATGTATCTGGTTCCGGCAAAAACCCTTTGCCCTTATCAGGCCATTCGATAAAACATACGCAATCCTGATTGAAATAGTCGTTGATTCCTATCCATTCCAGCTCTTCTGGATCAGTAATTCTATATAAATCAAAATGAACTATTTTTTTTCCTGCTACCGTGTATTCTTCCACCAAGTTATAAGTGGGGCTTTTGACGGTTCCTGTGTATCCAACGGCTCGTAAATAACCTCTTACCAAAGTCGTTTTACCTGCACCTAACTCGCCATGTAAAAAAATCACGCTTTGGGGTGCTAAAGATTGAAAAAGCTCAGCTCCAAATTGCTCGGTTTCTTCGGTATTCTGCAAAAATTTTTGCATTAATTGACTAACTGTCTGAGATAAGGCATTAAATCACTAGCCAGCAAGCCTCTTTCACCGGCTTGTTCAACGGCAAGGTCAGCCGCCATGCCATGCAGATAAACACCTTGTTGCGCCGCGTCTTTGAGCGAAAAGCCTTGTGCGATCAAGCCAGCGATAACGCCAGCAAGCACATCTCCCATACCGCCCGATGCCATTCCGGGATTCCCCGTTGTGGATACAGCTATCCCATCATGACCTGCTATCAGGGTGCCAGTCCCTTTCAAGACAGCAATACCGCCATATTTAGCTTGAATTGCGGAAGCCGCTGCAAAGCGGTCTTGCTGCACATCACTGCTAGTGCCACTCAATAATCGTGCAGCTTCGCCAGGATGCGGCGTTAACACCCAATTCTGGTGTCTTTCAGGGATATGCGCCAAAAGATTTAAACCGTCAGCATCAATGACCAACATTTTGGAGGATTTTATCGTAGCGATAAACAATTCAGCCGCCCATTTGCTTTGCCCTAGCCCAGGGCCTATGACAATAACATCGGCTTTATCAAGTAGCGCCGATAGCTGTTCCGCATTGTCAACGCCATGGCACATTAATTCCGGCCTGCCCAGGTTCAATAACGCAGCGTGTTCGGGATGAGTTGCCACACTCACCAAACCAGAACCCACGCGTAATGCCGCTTCGCCAGCCATTCTGGCAGCGCCCGAATAGCCACGGTCTCCACCCACTATCAACACATGCCCGTTATCACCTTTATGAACGCAACGGGTACGAGGAGGTATTGTTTTTTTGACTACCCGATAAACGTTGGTTTCAACATTCTTAAAAACATCCTTTGGCACAGATAAGGATGAATAAAGAATTTCGCCGCAATAGTCAGCCGCCTGTCCTGTAAAAAGGCCTTGCTTCAAGCCGATGAAAGTCATTGTACACGCTGCTTTTACCGCACAACCCATGACATTGCCGGTATCGGAATTTAACCCGGACGGCACATCAACAGCGATGACATGGGACTGGCTTTTATTAATATTGTGAATGGCTTGTGCGTAAATTCCGGCGACAGGCTTGCTCAATCCTGTACCTAATAAAGCATCAATCACCACATCGGCATTGATAATCCGGTCAGCCTGAAATGGCGTAAGCGTTCCTTTTGCTTTAATGTAATCCCGGTAAGCAGTGAACGCATTGCCCTTTAAGTTTTCGGGATCAGAAAACACATAAACAGTCACTTTCAAGCCTACCGCTTGCGCCAGTCCGGCTATAATATAACCATCGCCGGCATTATTGCCAGAACCGCAAAAAACACTGATCGTCTTAGCATTTGGCCACTTGATTCGGAGATGCCTAAATACGGCATTCCCGGCTCGGCTCATCAGTTCAATCCCAGGAATACCGCATTCTGTCATCACGATACGGTCTAATTCTCTAACTTGGGCAGCGGTATATAGTTTTGTAGGTAGCTTCTGCATGGTATCTTTAGTGATAATTATTATTTTCGGCAATCCATGGTGATTCCAGACAACTCTGAACAATTGACCAGCCTCGCCGCGCAAATCAAAGTTTGGGGACAAGAACTTGGTTTTCAGCAAGTTGGTATTACAGACACTGACTTGTCCAAAGCCGAAACACATCTTGACAACTGGCTAGCCAAAAGCTTCCACGGCACGATGGATTATATGCAACGGCATGGTCATAAGCGTAGCAGACCTGCATTATTGCATCCAGGAACACAGCGAGTTATTTCGGTGCGAATGGATTATTTGCCCGAATCTGGAAACCAAATGAACCAAGCCCTTGAGAAGCCGCTCCTGGCTTATATTTCACGTTATGCCCTAGGCCGCGATTATCATAAGTTGATGCGAAGCCGTTTGCAAAAGCTCGCGGATCGTATTCAAACTGAAATTGGCGATTTCGGCTACCGCGCTTTTGTCGATAGCGCACCCGTTTTGGAAAAAGCCCTAGCAGAAAAAGCGGGCTTGGGCTGGATAGGCAAGCATTCCAACCTAATTAACCGCAAAGCCGGATCATGGTTTTTCCTCGGCGAACTTTATACCGACCTGCCCTTACCTGTCGATAAACCTGCCACGGAACATTGCGGCGATTGCCACGCTTGCCTTGATATTTGCCCAACTCAAGCCATCGTCGCACCTTATCAGGTTGATGCACGACGCTGCGTGTCTTATTTGACGATTGAACTGCATGGCTCGATTCCAGAAGAATTAAGACCGTTAATAGGCAACCGCATCTATGGCTGTGATGATTGTCAGATAATTTGTCCTTGGAACCGGTTTGCCAAACTGACTAATGAAAAGGATTTCAACCCACGACATCGGCTGAATACCCAGGAGTTACTGGACGTGTTTGCCTGGAGTGGGCAAGAGTTTTTGGACAAAACCGAAGGCTCAGCCATACGTCGTATCGGATATGAGAGATGGCTCAGAAATATTGCCGTGGCCTTGGGCAATGCGCCAAAGTCAAAAGTTATTATCGAAAGCTTAAAAACTAAGCTCCTGCACCCATCTGAATTAGTGCAGGAGCATGTTAAATGGGCGTTGGATCAACAACTTGGAAAAACTTGACCTTGTGATCAAAATTATCGCCACGCCCTGCGGTAATGCCATTGAGTTAAAAAAACTCCTCTCCTGTAGAATGCCTACAGGAAGAAGGGACTAAATCGCTTATTGATTCGGCCTGTTGATGTNNAACAACTTTTTGGGATTGGTATAAGCCCCCCATAATCCTGCAATCAACTCCGGCGCTCCTGCATAGACACGTCATGACACAAGCCGCGACGCAACAACTCTGTCCGCATCTGTTCAATGCGCCGTGTGCTTGACCCGTCCTCGCATGACCGGTAACTGATGATGATTAATAATTTCGTCGTTGAACACCTGTATGCCAGAAAATTCAACAAATCCAAAGTAAATTCGTCGCTCCAGTGGGCATTATCCAGGATCAGTATCAAGATGGAGTGGATGCCCAACGTCTCAAAGAAATCTGCACCTTCCCGCAACATGCGACCGGTATTGATAGGCGATATTTTTGGCTGTAACCTAACAATTTCATTAGGGTCTAGCACATTCAACAGTTGGCAAAGCCAGGTTGGAGCTAACTGATTCAGGCGCTCGATGAGCAATTTTCCCTGTGGCTCGCGACAACGGCGCTCGAGTGCTTCCAGCAACGGCAGAAAAGCTTCGGCGGCACCTGCCATCTGCACGCAACGAGCACGAAGCACAGCCAGTTCGGGATGGTGATTTTTGGCGAGGAATGTATCGAGCAAAGCGGTTTTACCTCTGCCCTGTTCGCCGTGCAAAAAAACCAGGCGCCGTTCTCCGTTTGATGCCTGCTGAAAGGCTTCCTGCAACCCTGCCAATTCCTGCGTGTTTTCAAGCCAGGCATGGGAAGTCTGAGCGTGTGATCGATAATGCAGAGGGCTGGTCTCTGTCGCTTCGGCGCTTCGGCAACATGGTTTAACCGTCACTTCAGCCAGAAAGTGGTAGCCACGTTTGCTAGCCGTCGAAATGTAATGCGGCGATAGACTGTCGTTGTGCAGAGCCTTACGCAGGACATTCACCGCCACCCTTAATGCCGAATTGTCAACAATGCGGCCGTCCCAGACAGTATCGAATAATTCCTGATGGGGAATCAGGCGTCCCGTGTGCTGCAAAAAATACAGCAATAAACGATACACTTTAGGTGTTAACGTGATCTGCTTATCTTTATGCCACAAAAGCTGGGAAGCCGTGTCCAGGCGAAACGAACCAAAGATGTAAGTCATATGCTGTTCCATAGTAAAATGCCGATTGATTCAATTAAATAAACAAAGAGTAAATAAATAAAGAGGCTATCACAAATCTATAACAAAAAAATTACAACTTGGTAACAACTTGAATAAGTCGCATGAGTATACTTGATAGCGCCAATGGATTCGGAAAATTTCAGTACACAATTTAAGAAATCGTTGCGGCTCCTTAGAAGAATAATTTGTGGGGATAGCCCAGAATCTGACACCTATTGGTTTTACTCGACACATTTTTAGATACTTAATTTTATTTAGGAGAAACAAAATGAATAAATCGAATACAGTACAACTAGCCATCTTGTCAGCCCTAACGTTAGCGGCTGCAGTCATAACGCCGGCGCAGGCGGACACAACTCTCACCAACTATCCGGGACTGATGTGCCAGCCCCATGATCCGACTTCGGCTGAATATGCCTATGGAACCTTCACCGACATTTATAATATTACCGCTACAGCAGGCAACGATTTGGGGATGAACTGTTCCATCCCTCGCAATCAAGGTGATAAGGAGCTAAAAAGCGTTACCGTGATTGTAAGGGACAGCGACGCCACGCTAGGCAACGCTGACCCGAATCTGAGCACGACGTTCTGTCATACCCATAATGAGACCTTAAGAGCCGGCGATATCGATTATGTGTTTGGACCGGACGTAAGTACTTTTAATGTCAATGGCAATTACAATGCTGTGACCGTGCCCGGACCCGGTGCGCCGGCTTCATCGACGACCAACTTCAACCTGCATTGCCACATAGGTGTTGGGGCCTCGTTGCATAACTATGCAACTTCTGTGAGAAGGTAGTCATTTCAATCCTCTCGGTGGGTCTGGAGCCGAATCAGGATCCAGACCCACCTTTCTAACGTTGAGAACCATCATGAAACAGAATCAAATAGTCATTTTCTTTGGGGTTCTGGCTATAGCCGGAGCGTTCGGTTTGGGCTGGAAATATGGCTTACGGTCGGAATCTTCGCCCGCTGCACCAAACACTGTCGCGACACCGCTGTTAAGTGCCAACGAAATGCCAAAGGATGTAACAAACCGTCGCTTCGAGGAAATGCGCCGGGAGATGGATCAAATGCGCGGCAAATTGGGGTTGCTTGAAGAGCAGCAGCGTGGCGCTCAAGCGAATGCGTCCAAAATGGATAGTCCCGCAAACGTTTCTGATAACGCCAACCCCGTCGACAGCGAGGCGCTAAGGGCACAAGAGGCGCAGCAAGCCGAAGCTAAGCAAAAATTCTTCAAGGATGCGTTTCAGGGGGAACCTACGGATACTAAATGGGGAGAAAAAGCTCAGACCAGTT
>PMDM01000110.1 GCA_003155565.1 Methylococcaceae bacterium
CGCGCCATTATCGATAAAGGTTGGGCTTTGGGCTGGGTTAAGCCCCAGATTCCTTCACAGCGAACTGGCAAGCGGGTCGCGGTAATCGGTTCAGGCCCTTCTGGACTGGCCTGCGCCCAACAACTTGCCCGTGCCGGGCATAATGTGGTCGTCTATGAGAAAAATGACCGTATCGGTGGCTTGTTACGTTATGGCATCCCCGATTTTAAGATGGAAAAACATCTTATCGACAAACGTATTGCCCAAATGAAAGCTGAAGGTGTCAAATTCAGGCCCAACAGCCATATTGGCGCGAATATCCCGTCGCAAACCATACTCGCGGATTATGATGCGGTCGTGTTAGCTGTAGGTTCTGAAAAACCTCGTGACTTGGAAGTGTCTGGCCGTAATGAGCTAGATGGCATACATTTCGCTATGGATTTTCTCCGCCAACAAAATAAGCGCAATGCTGGCGATACCATTGCCGAAGACATTAGTATTAGCGCCTTAGGTAAACATGTTGTGGTTATTGGTGGCGGCGATACCGGATCCGATTGTATTGGCACATCAATACGACAAGGTGCGGCATCCGTTGTGCAGATCGAAATCCTTCCCAAACCACCTGAAAAAGAGAACAAAATGATGACTTGGCCGCTATGGCCCAACAAATTGCGTACCTCGTCTTCACAGGAAGAAGGTTGCCAACGGCATTGGAGCGTCAACACCAAAACCGTCACAGGGAAAGACGGCAAAGTCACCCACCTCAACGCCATTCAAGTTGAGTGGAAACAAGAAGACGGACAATGGAAAATGGGCGAAGCACCTGACAGTGCATTTACCCTGCAAGCCGACCTCGTACTATTGGCGATGGGCTTTGTCCATCCCATCCATGATGGCTTATTGCAAGAACTAGGCGTAGAACGCGACCCTCGCGGAAACATCAAAGCCAATGAAAAAGAATACCGCACCTCAATTGATAAGGTGTTCGCTGCCGGTGACGGAAGGCGTGGACAATCTCTAGTGGTATGGGCAATTCGTGAAGGCAGACAAGCTGCCCGTGCGGTCGATGAGTATTTGATGGGTTCTTCGGAATTGCCAAGATAAACGGCCATACAAGTTAAAACATTCCTCGAGTTTCATCTGCCGCATACTATAGGAAACTCTGATTAAGTCCTTCGACAAGCTTAGGACGAACGGTAAGCGGTTGATTCCGTTCGTGGTGAGCCTGTCGAACCATGAGCGGAATCAACTTGTTCAGAGATTCCTTTACAAACATTCTCCTAGAGAAAATTAACTATGAAATTGCAAGAAGAAAATGCGGCCTATGACGAAATCAACGTCACGCCGATGCTGGATTTGGCTTACGTGTTGTTGATCGTGTTTATTTTGATGACCACGGCGGCAGTACAGGGCATCACGGTTAATTTGCCGAAGGCCAGCGATACACCGAGCCTTGCCAAGCCGCAAACCAAAGCCATTACCATCACTGCCGATGGCACTATGTTTCTGGATACCATTCCTGTCAGCATGGAGTTGTTGGAATCTACTTTGCAACAATACAAGGCTGTCAACCCCGCATTACCGGTTGTCATCAAGGGTGACGCTGCCGTGCAATACGAAAAAGTAGTGGCTGTGCTGGCTTTGCTGGCCAAGCTGGATATTACCCAGATCGGGTTGGTTACGCAGAATCTGGTCAAGTAATACAAGGCAACATCGATGACTCAGAAAAAACATTTTCGGACTTATCTACCGAAAATTTTAGGCGTGATTTTGCTCATTGTCGTCGTTGGCTTAATGGTTTATTTCGTTACAAGCCTTAAAGGCGATAAAAAAGAAAAGAGGGATAAAAAACCGCAGCAAGTGACGTTGGTTAAACCGCCACCTCCGCCGCCCCCACCGCCNNCCGGAAGCCCCTAAGGAAAAAATTGAAGAGCCGGTACCAGAGCCTGAACCTGAACCCGAAGAACCCGTGCCGGATGTCGAGGAAGCCCCGCCCGGTGATTTGGGTCTGGACACAGAAGGCGGTGCCGGATCGGATGGCTTCGGCCTAGTCGGCCATAAAGGCGGGAAAGGCTTGTTTGGGGGCGGTGGTGGAAGCCCGTTTGCCAGATATGGAAAGATGGCGGCCAATGAGATTAAGGAGCTGCTTTCGGAGAACGAAAAGCTACGCCGTAAGGGTTATACCGCCGTTGGCAAATTATGGCTTGAAACAGATGGATCCGTGAAAAAAATTGAAATAGCCAGAGGAAGCAATGACCCAGATATTGACGACCTCTTGAATAGAACGCTACACAAATTAAAAAAAATAAACGAGCCACCTCCGCCTGAGATGGAGCAACCGATCAAATTTAAAATAACAGTCAGACTGTAAATGTATATTTAAGGTGAACAAATGACAAATAAAATACAGCTAATAGCCTTAATGCTTTGCGGTTTGACAGGCATAGCTCAGGCAGGCGAAAAGGAAGAGTTGTTGAAGTTGCGCAATACCACAACCAATCTGATACAGCAGTTGGTTAAGCAAGGTATCCTGACCAACAAAATGGCTGAAGACATGATAAAACAGGCAGATGCTGATGCCACAATTCAAGCCAAGCAACAAACTGCCGCTACCGATGGGCCTGCACCGGAAGCAGGTGAAGTGCGTGTTCCCTATGTCCCCGAATTCATTAAAGATGATATCCGGCAGCAGGTTCGTGCCGAATTACGTCAAGATGTGGTCAGTGACGTGATGCAAAAGGCCAAAACTGAGAAATGGGGGCTTCCTGGCGCATGGCCGGAATGGGTTGACCGTTTTAAATTGTACGGTGATATACGCTTGCGTTCACAGAATGAGTTTATGGGGTCTGACAATCAACCGCAAAGTTATATTAACTATCAAACCGTTAATGACAGAGGTGGAGTTAACGCTGCAGGATTAGACCAATTTGCGAACACGACGGTTGATCGTAATCGTTTCCGTGAACGGCTGCGTTTGGGGATTGATGCCAAAATTTCAGACGGTTTAACAGCCAATGTTCGGCTGGCTACCAGTAACCTGAGAGACCCGGTATCAACCAATCAAACTTTGGGCAATACCGGCGGTCAGTATCAATTTAATGTGGATCGGGCCTATCTTCAATATGAGGATACCGATAGTGAGGGCTTTAAATGGCTCACGCTGACCGGAGGGCGCATCAAAAATCCTTGGTATGTTGGTGGCGGTGAGTTTAACGGCGGGAGTGAATTGGTTTGGGACACGGATCTTTCTTTTGAAGGGTTTGCTGCGACGGCACGTCATCGCCTGGCTGGATCGGGCAGCCTGGCTGCTATAAATGACGATTCTAAGACTGTGTTCGCGACGATAGGTGCATTCCCCTTGCAGGAATTTCAATTAAGCTCAAAAGATAAATGGCTGTTTGGTGGTCAAGTTGGGCTGGATTGGGGATTTGATAACCAAAATAAGTTAAAAGTGGGAGTCGCTTATTATGATTATGTCAATACAGTAGCCAACCCAAATAGGACACTTCAAGGCACTTGTGACCTTAATACCCGTGACAATACGGCATCTGCGCCTCAGTTTATTCAGGGGGGAAATACAGTGGCCGAAATTTGTTCTGAGGGAACCGCTTCGAATCCGGGCACCACTACTGGCTTGGTTGGGTTGGCGTCCGACTTTAATATTATCAATCCTAATTTTAGCTACGACATCGCTGCATTTGCGCCATACCACATCATATTGAGCGGTGATTATGCCAAAAATATAGGCTACAACAAAAAAGACGTGAATGCGGCACTTTTCCGGTCGGGTCCTAGTTTTCAAAACCAGCAAGAGCAAACCAATGCCTGGCAAGCGAGAATGGATTTCGGTTGGCCGAAAGCTGACCAATCTGGGCATTGGAATGTGTTTGGGCTTTATAAATACATAGAACGGGATGCCGTGTTGGATGCCTTCACCGATTCGGACTTCCGCTTGGGCGGCACCAATTCCAAAGGTTGGGTAATCGGCGGCAACTATGGGTTGGCAAAGAATATTTGGTTTACTGGACGTTGGTTAAGCGCAGATGTGATTACGGGGCCACCGTTTGGAATCGATATATTGCAACTGGACATCAACACGCGGTTTTAATGCCCGGAAAACAGGTTAATACATGAAAAACTTAGTCGTTTTGATCCTGATAGTGGGCAGTTTTTTGTCTGGAACTGCCCATGCGGCACCCCGCGATAGCGGTGGCAGTGGAAAAGCCGTCGCAAAATTGCAAGCGATGGTCAGGGATATTACCTCTGAGCGGGATGCGCTGAAAACAGAGCGTGATGCCATTAAAACCGAAACCGAAAAATTTACGAAAGAAATTGACAAACTGAAGCAGGAAAAAACTGTAGCTGCTTCGGCTGAGAGTCGGCTAAGCAGCGAGCTTTCCGTACAGAAAAGTAACAATGAGGCAATGAATGGGCGGCTTGAAAAAACCAATGCCAAATTATTGGAAGTGATTGAAAAATACAAAGCGCTCAACCAGGAAAAAAATACACTCAGTGTAAATCATGCCAATCTGGAAGATGTCCAAAGACAGACAAAAACCGAATTGCAACACTGCGAAGAGAACAACATAAAAATGTTTAAGGCAGGTAAGGAAGTGCTAAAGAGTTATGAAAAAAAAGGTGTTTTGGATACGCTGTTAACGACTGAACCGGTCTTACAAATTAAGGGCGTGGAAATGGAAACCCTTGTTCAGGAATATGAAGACAAACTCAGGAAAGAAAAATATCAACATAAAGAAATTGCCGCAAGCAACGCTAAAGTAGCA
>PMDM01000466.1 GCA_003155565.1 Methylococcaceae bacterium
GAACTTGTCGAACAGCTAACACCTTGTCTTTATTGGTTTTCGACAAAATCAGGCATGACCATTTTCAAAAACCACTACCGTTTTGTTATTGACTAAATAGAGAGGGCTATTAACCGGCTTTTGGTCTTGCGGGGATAAAATATCCTGAAATGATGGTAGTGACGTATCTAAAGCCAGACACCATTTTTTGCCGCTGATTACAGGCAGTTCTACAGCAGCATTTTCATCTGACATATTCATTACTATATGCAAATCAGGCTCATGGACTTCACGACTAGCCAGGGTAAAAGCTAGCAACCTGGCTTCAGGGTCATTCCATTGTGGATTATTGGGCTGGATACCGTGCCAGGAAATGTCAGCCATGCCCTTCCCTTCGATGACTTTACCCGTCAAAAACCGCCGTCGCATGATCGAGGGATGCCTTTTACGCAGGGCTATCATTTGTTGGACAAAACGCAGCATATCGGCATTTTGCGCCGCCATGCCCCAGTCCAGCCAAGTTAATTCATTGTCCTGGCAATAGGCATTATTNNAAAAACATTTTTTGCCTGTTTTCTACGCAGCTGCAAAATATTCGGATTTTCCGTTTCCCCTTCAATTCCGCAATTGAAACTGTAATTGTCATTACACCCATCCCGATTATTTTCACCATTGGCAACATTATGTTTTTCGTTGTAACTGAACAAATCATACAAGGTAAAGCCGTCATGGCAGGTTACAAAGTTTATACTACTAATAGGCAAGCGTCCCTGATGCTCATAGAGATCGCTGCTCCCACAGATTCGGGTTGCGAGCTCTGGGATCAGGCCGTTATCACCACGCACAAAGCGGCGAATAATGTCCCGATACCTGCCGTTCCATTCGGCCCACCGATAGCCGGGGAAGCTGCCTACCTGATAAAGCCCTGCCGCATCCCATGCCTCGGCTATCAGTTTGGTTTTGATCAGTTGTTCAGAAAGCTCGATACCCCACAGCACAGGGGGATCCTCAAGAACTTCGCCATTCCCCCCTCTAGTCAGGGCGCTAGCCAAATCAAAGCGGAAGCCATCCACATGCATTTCCCTTACCCAGTATTCCAGGCAACTGATAATGAAACGGGCCACTAAGGGGTGGTTGGCGTTTACTGTGTTGCCGCAGCCGGTATAATCGATAAAAATGCTTTTATCAAATTTGTCACGGTGATAAAAAATTTTACCGCCTATGCCTTTAAAATTAATAATGGGGCCTTGCGAACCGGACTCTGCTGTATGGTTGAAAACGACATCCATAATGACGCCCATTCCCGCTCGATGCAGCGCTTTTACCAAGTCACGAAATTCCTGTAGATGGCTTCCTTGTTCCGGGGTAACACAATAACCAGGATGAGGGCTGAAAAAACTATGGGTGCTATAACCCCAGTAGTTTTTTAGGCCAAGATCAGTGGTATTCCGGGGCACATCCTGTTCATCGAATGCCATGACCGGCAATAGCTCAACATGGGTAATGCCCAATTGCTGAAGATAAGGAATTTTTTCAATTAAGCCTAAAAAAGTACCCGGATGGGTCACCTTTGATGATGCGTGGCGGGTGAAGCCGCCCACATGCAATTCGTAAATAATGGATTTTTCGCTACTGATACGCAGCGGTATGTCACCTTCCCAATCATACCGTTCGCCCACAACACAACAGCGCATAGCAGTACGGCTATTGTCGCCAGGCTTACAGGCCGCTTTACGACTCCAACGCTTCTGACTGATAGCTCTAGCCCAAGGGTCAATTAGTTGCTTTTCTTTGTCAAAACTGAAGCCATATTCGCGGGTTAGATTGGGGCCATCAATACGCCAGGTGTACCAGGTACCTATTGGCAATCCAACAATATAAACATGCCAGTAGAAAAACGTTCGGTTTTTGTCCTTCTGCAAAGGTATGATCCGAAAGGGCTGTTCATCTTCCTCTGTTTCGAAAAGCAATAGTTCTACATGGGTAGCATAACGGCTGAAAATGGAAAAATTAACTCCCCCATCATTAGGCTTACAGCCGGGAGGATAGGGATTTCCCGGTTTTAATTGGTATTCGTTTTTCTGCATAGCTTCTTCATCCAGTCTTTGGTCAATAAAACCTGTAACCCAGCTTAATCTATGGTTGTGGAATTGACTAACGACTCTGGGTTAATTTTGGTAAACTTGACCTGTTGACCATTTTACTACACTGAGGCTCTTTAAGTGAAAAAGCATTCTAATACCCCACTTGACCCTGATGCTAAAAAAAGCATAGAGGTAAACCCACTTCGACCTGGCCCTGTAAAAGAAATAAAAGAAAATAACCCTGAATCAGGTTCTAAAAAAAGCCTAAAGACCAACACGCTTGAACCTGATCCTATAAAAAAAATACAGGCCAACAAAACCGATGTCGTTGCTCAAAAAATCAAAAAAACCCCTTTGCTTGACCCTGATTCTATAAAAATCGCGGAAGCAAAACATCATGACCCTTTTTCGGTGTTGGGCAGACATCTAAAGGACAATCAAGTCCACATCAAAGTCTACCTGCCTTACGCAGAAACGGTTAAGCTCGGCCA
>PMDM01000033.1 GCA_003155565.1 Methylococcaceae bacterium
CGTCGTCGTATACCCGCAACCATGTCAACAGCACGATGTGCAAAGCTAAAGCTAATGGCAATTACATCAATTCCATCCTAGCCTTGCAGGAAGCATTATCGACCGGCTATGACGAAGCTTTATTATTGGATCATGAGGGCTATGCCGCCGAAGGTAGCGGTGAAAATTTGTTCATCGTGCGTAATGGCAAGCTGTACACACCGGAAACCACTTCGGCCCTAGAAGGCATCACCCGCGACACCATTATGGCTATTGCCGCTGAACAAGATCTACAGGTGATTGAAAAACGCATCACCCGCGATGAAGTTTATGTTGCAGACGAAGCGTTCTTTACCGGATCTGCCGCAGAAGTCACACCGATCCGGGAATATGATGGACGTGCTATCGGTAATGGCACACGCGGCCCGATTACACAAAAGCTGCAAGCCTTGTATTTTGATTACGTACATGGACGCAGGCCCGATCATGCTGAATGGCTGACTTACGCCACCTAACATCTGCTCGTAAACCATTGAGAATTTTAATCGTAGGGCCGTCCTGGGTTGGCGATATGGCCATGGCGCAAAGCCTATTCATATCCCTTAAGCAATCCATTCCAGACTGCCTTATTGACGTGTTAGCTTCCGCTTGGTCATTACCTTTGCTGGACAGAATGCCCGAAGTTTCAAAAGCAATCGTCATGCCTTTGAATCACGGGCAGTTTGGCCTGATGACCCGAATCAAACTTGGTCAGCAATTACAGTCAGAACACTACGATCAGGCCATTGTTCTGCCAAACTCCTGGAAATCGGTGTTAATCCCGTTTTTTGCGAATATTCCGCTTCGTACCGGATACTTGGGCGAATGCCGTTGGGGATTGCTTAATGATATACGCCAGCTTGATAAAAATGTGCTTACGATGACTGTGCAGCGTTTCATTGCCTTAGGTTTACCCAAAAAAGCCACGCAACCACCTGATTATAAACAGCCTAGCCTTCCTTCCAACAAATCCGGTCAGGATGCTGTAATCCAGAAATTTGGCTTAACGCGCTCTGAAAAAACGTTAGCCTTGTGTCCAGGCGCAGAATATGGCCCATCTAAGCGTTGGCCGGCAGAGTATTTTGCCAAAGTTGCCCAAGCAAAAATACAGCATGGATGGCAAGTTTGGTTATTGGGTTCGGAGAAGGATAAAGAATCGGCAGATGCCATTAATAAGTTAACAAACCACCAATGCCGGGATTTTATTGGGCATACATCGTTAGCAGAAGCGGTTGATATTATGTCGCTGGCAAATACTGTTATTGCCAATGACTCAGGCCTTATGCACCTAGCCGCAGCATTGGATAAAAATGTCATCGCCATTTATGGCTCAACGCTCCCAGAATTCGCGCCACCGCTCTGCACTAAAGCCCAAACTGTGTTTTTAAATATCCCCTGTTCGCCCTGCCGGCGGCGGGTTTGCCCTTTATATCCGGTTGGACATAAAGACCATACCCAATGCCTGACCGAAATAAAGCCCGAACGAATTCTTGAACTTATTGGCGATTGAACCCATCTATGCGTATCGCTATCGTCAAACTTTCCGCTTTGGGGGACATTATTCATGCCATGGTTGCATTACAGTTCATCAAACAACATGCGCCTGACATCCAGATTGACTGGATTGTGGAAGAGCGGTTTGCTGGGATTTTGCAATATAACCCGGATATTTCGCAGATACTCACCGTCAATCTCAAAGCATTAAAAAATAATAAGCTGGCGATTTTTCAGGAGATAAAAAAAATCCGCCGCTATGCCAAGAAACATTATGATCTGGTTATTGATGCCCAAGGGCTTATTAAATCGGCTGTCACTGCCCGATTGCTCGGCAAACACCTTGCTGGATTCGATGCGGATTCCATCAGGGAAAAAGCGGCATCCTGGTTTTATAATGTGAAAGTGTCTTGTGCTTATCATGAAAACACGATTGATCGAAATGCGCTGGTGTTATCTAAACCGCTCGGCTTTGACATTACAAGCAATGAAATTCTTAACAAAAAACCTTTTTTATATCCCAATAATGCTAATCCACAGCTTGATGCGTTTTTCCCAAAAAACCGCAACACGATTGTGTTCGTTATCGGTTCGACTTGGGAAAGCCGAAATTACCCAATTGAGAAATTTGTGAATATTGCACGGATTTTATCGGCAAATTGCCTCACACTATGGGGTAATGAACAGGAAAAACTCAAAGCGGAATGGATGTCCAAGCAATGTGCTAATATTAAAGTGCTGCCAAAACTAGATTTGAATGATTTGAAGGCGGTGGTCGCCAGGGCGGATTTGCTGATTGGCAACGATACCGGGCCTAGCCATATTGCCTGGGCTTTAAACAAACCTTCGATTACGATTTTTGGCCCGACGCCGATCAGCAGGGTTTATCAAACGGATATAAATAAGGTGATTAAGTCCCCCTCTACGGTTAATCCTTACAAACTCAACAAAGAGGATTACTCGATCAGGGACATAGACGAACATGAAATTATCGATCAGGCAAAACGCTTATTGTCTACCTACCAAAACACTAAAGAAACCCTACTTACATGACACAAAAAGCTCAACCCTATCAGATTTTACTCGGGATTCTTAAACAGAGGGATAAGTTATCCGCTTCGGAATTGAAGAAAGTCGAACGGGTACAAAAAACATCGGTAGCCGAAAGTTTGCCTCAATTACTGGTAAAGCTAGGCTTATGTTCAGAACTTGATGTCGCCGATGCGTTTGTTGAAGCGGGTCAGTTTGAGAAAGTAGCACCAGAGCAATATCCGCTGGAATCGCAACTCCCTGAAAGCGTATCCTTGCGTTTTCTCAAGCAATACCACATTATTGGTTTGGGCCAGGATGAACAATCGGTTACGGTTGCCATGATGGATCCTGAAGACGAATTCGTCATAGACGCTTTAAAGCTGGTAACCGGAAAAAATATCGTCGCCAAAGTGGGTTTGCTTTCAGAAATAGATACAGCGCTGGAAGTCCAATACGGTGAAGGCCGCTCGGCAATGGATAAAACCATCGACGACCTTAATATTGACGATATTGGCGAGGAAGACCTGGAACACCTGAAAGACTTAGCGAGTGAAGCGCCGGTCATCAAGATGGTTAACCTGATTATGCAGCGGGCGATAGAAACC
>PMDM01000247.1 GCA_003155565.1 Methylococcaceae bacterium
CGCAAAAACCAAAACTAACCATGTTGCCTTTTGGCTAGAGTCTGTCAGCATTTTTGACTCCTCGGATTTAACGAGATTTATCGTTGATTCACATGTGTTCACCTTACCTTCTAAGCCTAGCACCCTACCGCGTAATGCTCGCAGTTCCGTTTTACCCTCACGGGTTCGACTTCATCTTTCGATTGGGTTACATTGTCAGAGTGGCTTCAAACATCACATTACTGTTAATGCCTGCACTCNNTTATACGACTTCACGTCGCACTACGAACGAATCCTTACGGTCACCCAATAAAAGACAGAAATGTTTCATAGGATTTTAGCTAATCCCTTATCCGACTAGAGATCAAGGCAGATAAAAACTTCCCAAAACAAGCCTATTTTTCAGCCTTTCTTTTTGGGAGAGAGGGAATTTACACGAAACAGGTAAAGTGTAACTTGAACCAGCGTTTAGGTGACACATACGGCGCAATACGCTACGCTATTGCGCCCTATGGATTACGCCTTACCGAGTTGTTCCCAGATGGTCTTAGGTTTACAGGCTCTATCTGATTTCCCATTTAAGTTACATGGAAAAGATGAAAAACAACAGAAAACCGATAAAAAAAGCAGCAGTGATATAGGCGTTATCGGGCAGTTGGTGCGCTTCTCGCAGTAACTCTTCAGTGACAAGATAGATTAATGACGCTAAACCAAATGCCATTATCAAGGTAATGCCACTGCTAGGAATAAACTGTATTAACAAGTAACTCAGCACTGCGCTGATCACCACGGTTGCGGCTAATAGTGTAATAATTAGGCTACTGGAAAACCAATGGAGTTTAGTTTGACTCAAGCTAACCGATAACGCGAGTCCTAATAAAAACATTTCCAAACCCAAAGCAAGGCTTAGAAACTGCCCTGTCTGTTCGTTTGCGACAAAGCTAACGCCAATTAAGAAGCCATCCACTAACACATTAACCGCTACGATTCCAAGCAGCGCAATAGGTAGTGTCGCTTGCTCATGATTAGGGTGATTAGCCTCTATTTTTTCTGCATACGCACGAATAAAGAGCATCAGTATGATACCGCAGCTAAAGCCAATGGTCATTTCATAGGGAGCGTGATCTTTAATAATGTCGGGTAGTAAATCAATAGCAACCACGGCAAAAACAACTCCAGAAGTAAAATGCTGGATGGCAGAACGCCATGTATCTGAGGGTTTGCGTATCTTTGCAACATTTCCGCCAAGGATGAAGGTTACAAACGGGATAAGAGCGTATAAAAAAACGGATTGCATGATCGAGTCGTCCTATTAACGTTAACTTAGTTCGTAGATACTTTAGTGTCGTTTGGTTAATTGCACCCGACTATCTGCAGCAACCAACCAACGCGTTTTGGTTTGCTTCTTTGATTGAATTAGCTTTTAGAATGTACAGCATTTTCAAGTGTCTGACGAATAAATCGTTGATAGGGTATTCCCGATCGTCCAGCTTCCTCCTTGATGGCTTCGAGCAACGGTTCAGAAAGGCGCATGGTGATGCTTCGTTCTTTAGGCTGAAACTCAAAACGAATAGGACTTAAAACAGACAAGTCGTATTCAGTTAGATCAGCGTTGTCGATAATGTCTTCAGCCTCTTTATCGGTCGTGAGTATGGGTAATTGCTTTTTCATAGAATTCAACCTCCTTTCGGTGCATGTAGCGTGCGCTAACAGGACGAATATAGGTTTTACCATCGCGTTGGCGCAGGGTAAAAGCCACAAAGACACTTCGCCCTTCTTCTGTGTTTCCAAGAGCAATATATCTTGACTCGTTTTACGAATGAGCTTGATCAGGAAAGAACTGCATCGTTCTGTGAAAAACGGATTCAATCTCGGCAAGCGAAATGCCGTGCTTTTGGCACTTAGCTTTGTTGCCATTATCCCATTCAAAACCTGCTACCCCTTGTATTTTCATCGCGCTAACATCTCACAGTGTACATACAAATGTCAATCATATAATGCTAAATGAGAAAACTCATAGGTGATTGTCCAACAAACAAGCTCTATGTTCTTAGACAAAATTATTAGACTTTCAATCTATTTTTTTATTTGTTTCTTTGTTTGTCTAAAAACCTTCGGATACTGTTGGCGAATTCAAGTTGGTGGTGAAAATTAACCAAAAACCGACGNNAATTCGCCAACAGTATCCGTTCGTTTTCTTTACTTTAAAGATAATCCAGAGTCTTTAAATTATTAAATACGAATTACATTAGACGTTAGCGCAACTTTTCGTACCATTGGACTTCATATCTCTTCAATGTTCAAAACAGCACCTTTTGATTCTAGCGGCTTCCCGTGGCATCAAAACACTCAAACATTAGACAAAAAGATGGTGGCTTAAAAATTGATCGTGGCATTAGCCGCCCGTCGATGCCCAATTTGCCATAAAACTTATCCGAAATTAATTTTTAATACAACTACAAATGCCCTGCATCGGATCATAGTTGGCTGACTGGTTTATTTTAATATCGCTACTTTACGAATGGCGGGTTTGGGGAAGCTTAAAATCATAACCGACGGCAGGTTTGGGTCGCAGGGCGACACATGCGCCGATATAAACCAGCTGTCTTTGATCAAA
>PMDM01000305.1 GCA_003155565.1 Methylococcaceae bacterium
CCTGATCGGCTTCGGCATGGTTGGTATAGCAGACATCGCAACCCATAGGAAGGCCCATTAATTTTCCGCAGAAATGGTCTTCCAGGCCGGCGCGGATAATCTGTTTGCCATCGTAAAGATATTCTGGGCCAATAAAACCGACCACCGTATTGACTAGCAATGGTTTAAATTTGCGTGCGACAGCATAAGCCCGTGCTTCACAGGTTTGCTGATCCAGTCCTTCATGGGCATTGGCAGACAGCGCACTGCCTTGTCCGGTTTCAAAATACATGCAGTTATTGCCTAGCGTACCGCGCCCCAATTCCAGTGCAGCGATGTGGGCTTCTTGTAATAAACTCAGGTTGATGCCGAAGCTGTCATTGGCTTTTTGAGTCCCTGCAATAGATTGAAAAACCAAATCGACCGGTGCGCCCTGTTCGATGGCTTTTAAGGTCGTGGTCACATGCGCCAACACACAGGCTTGCGTCGGAATTTGATAATGTTCGATGACATCATGCAGTATGTGCAGCAACCGCAAAGTTGCCTCCAGATTATCAGAAGCAGGGTTAATTCCAATAACCGCATCACCACAGCCATATAACAAACCATCCAGAATACTGGCAGCCACACCGGCAGGGCTATCGGTAGGATGATTAGGCTGCAAACGTGTCGACAAGCGATTTTCCAGCCCAATCGTGCCACGAAAGCGGGCAATCACGCGGCATTTTTTAGCAACCAGAATCAAATCCTGGATACGCATAATTTTGGAAACAGCGGCCACCATTTCCGGTGTTAAGCCCTGGGCTATAGCGGTTAGCGTCTCTGTGGTTGCATGCTCAGACAATAACCAGTTACGAAAATCGCCAACAGTCAGATGACTGATGGCCGCAAATGCAGCGCTATCATGCCCGTCAATAATTAACCGGGTCACTTCATCTTGTTCATAAGCCACGAGTGCTTCATTCAGGAACTGTTTTAGTGGTACATCTGCCAGCACCCATTGTGCGGCGACCCGCTCAAGGCTATTGGCGGCTCCCACACCGGCAAGATAATCGCCCGAACGTGGTGGCGAGGCCTTAGCCATCACATTGCGTAAAGTTTTAAAATCATGGGTCATATAGGTTACATGCGACTTATACATGATTGAGTTACCCTGAAATATCTAGGGTATTCAATATACCATTATATTAAGATAACGGTATTACGCACGGTTACAGGATTGGGATTTATTGAGAAAGTTAAGTAAAACCGATTAACTATTTTAAAAACAGGAGGGTAAGATTAGACATTTCAACAAACACCTTCGTCTGCCCTTGGAAAGGTTGAACAGTGTTCTTCATAGGCTGCTCAAGGTCGATTTTTCACATTGCAGCTAAAGGCAAGTTGCTTGCTATCAGAGACTGTTTTTAACGCCAGATTCCGAATGACCATTGTATTTATTTAAAACTCGCCATTTTGAAAATTACCCTAATTCTGTCTATCCAATTCGATAGACACATGTCACAGCGTGGATGAATTCAGTTTACACAAAACCGGGATACTCTAGGTGAGTGGGAAGGTTTCCCGGCTGGCAACTGCATCGTCAACCGGGAAGTTTGTAATATGTCTTGCCTTCAATACGAACCTATCATTTTTTTACCTTTATAAACCGGTCACTGCAAACCAGAGATTCCCGGCTTGAGCATCGCCATTCAAGATCATTATGATTGGCGCTACGCAAGGACGTGGAAGTTGGAGACGGGCTTTTATGTCGGCGTTTCCCTTAGCTATTAAGTTAGGGTTATTGTGACGCCCCCCTGTACGAAAAGGAGCGGTTATTAAATTTTTCACCACAATTACGTTGTTTTCAACGGTTTGACAACTCACAAGCGCCCTAAAATAGGCTTCATCATTGGGGCTGTACGGAAAAACCAGACCTCGAACCTGTACTTTAAGCAAACCATTAGCAGACAAGACACCTTTGATAGATTTGTTAATCTTCCAAGGTAAACTGTCACCAAGTATATCCCGAATAGTTGGATCTGAAAGTTGCGCCGGTACATGTGACACAAAAGGCCCATTCACGGCATACATGGTGTCGAACCGGAGAATTTCCCGCGCCGTGGAATTACTGTTATTTGAATTGTTAGGTGAACCGTACGCTGCGAATGCCGGCATTGCGAGCATCCACAGTAAGAGAATATATATCTGATTTCTTAACATAATTATTTCCTCGCTCATCTGGGTGTCGTAAATAATTGCATAAGGTCATTTACCTAAATGCGAAAGTAGAAGAAGACCGCCATTTGAAAATTCCAAATCCGTGCTTACTTTGAAATTAATGCACTTAACCAGATCTTGGGCGATGGCGATACAAGTCCTACGTACAAGTAAATTCCAACTTTCTTCCCAAAGGTTCAACAGGAATTGTATTTTTTTGCATTCTGCTCCCCGTCTACCACCACATATCTTCATATAGTTTTTTGTGAAAAATAATGGCTTTTTGTACCTAACACATTGAACCTTTCCCCAGAAAATTGGAATTGACAGTTTGCAGGTGTTTTCTTCTATGATGTTGGAGCAGCTTCGCCCTGCTTGGGATCGGACTGTCCAACATCAAGGTTTATCAAATTGAACCATTCCATTGGCTAAGCCCCTCAGCGTCGATCTCTATCAATCATCATTGGCGTTATCATCAGGTTGTTGGCTAGAAACCGCTTCAATTCTGCCGTACAGTCCATCGGCTTCTACGTTAGGCCCGGCAGCGAAGAACAAGGCATTTGTCGCTTGCTTTTGTAGCCCATTGCCAAAGCTGATGCCCCATAAGCCATCGATTTGTAGCGGAGAGCCGTTGGCCTGGCGTAGTCTGGTGCCTGGATTATGACGGTGACGATTGGGGCTGTAGGCAATAACACTACCATCGCCAAAGTTACCCACTAAAAGACGATTACTGAACTCGCCGAAATTGGCAGGAGCCATCGCCACGCCCCACGGTGCATTAAGTTTTCCGCCCCCTGCGACGCGATGGAGCAAATGGCCACTAGCATCAAATGCATTGATATAACCCAAACCCCGCCCAGCGACATCATCTTCTTTATCCTCATCTTGCTTAGCATAGGTTACAAAAATGACCCCATTGATCGCCTGAATCCCAAAGGGTGCAAAACCGGATGGGATTTTAGGGTCTTTGAATGCGCCTGAAGCCAGCGGCACCGACTTAAACGCACCATCAAACACATCCACCTTGGCATTATGGAAATCCGTCGCGTAAAGTAGGTAACGATTGCCGTCGGCACTCAACGCCAAGCCTTTATAGATCGCTCCGGTTGCCGAATTATCTACCATCCCGGTAGCTGTGGTAGGTGGTGGTGACTGAGGCACAGGTGCCCAACCGGCAATCCTGCCAGTTTCCGTAGCAAAAATGAAACGGCTGGGGTTGCCGTCGATTTTAAAATCTTTGCTGCCACCAAAATACACGATACCTGTTGGCTTGGCACCATCGGCTGGCCCCGGAATGGTCACCACCAAGGGTGGTAGAGGTGGAGGTGGCTGTTTTATCCCGTCACCATCATATAAAGTGGATTTGCCGGTACCGCCATCGTTCACCCAAACAACGCCGTCGGGATTAAAGGCGACACCCCAGGCATTGACGAGATCTGGGTCTGTAAAATCTGCCTTGCCCTGAATATTAGAGACTAAATTATGGACTTGGTAGCCCATCGTATGAGAATGTTTATCCGCATACAATATCTGGGTAGGCACCAAAGACAAAAACGTGACAAGAATGGATAAGCTAATGTTATTAAAGCGATTATTATGTAACATATCAATCTCCCAAAGCGCAGGCAAACTGTCCTGCACCTGTATATCCCAATTACTGGGTGAGAGGTTCAATTTACCGTAAATTTTTTTACAATCCTATTCTGGGTGATGGTAAGGATTCGTGTCAGGATGGGCAATAAGCCGGTTCCGTTATTTTGTAGCAAAAGACGTGACAAGTCCTGTATACGCACTTTTTGGTTAAGCTAAATGTTAGTGTAGGTAAGATGATACGGAAAATTTGAAAGACCGCTATTGAACGGTCTGGTTTTCGGACAGGGCAAGGACTGAAATGGATCGATTTGTACTGTTCATCATTGCTCCCAAAATGAGAAGGTCGAATGTTCGGTAATGAGAAGAT
>PMDM01000049.1 GCA_003155565.1 Methylococcaceae bacterium
GCATCATGATGAAAATCGTCAAAAACAGGGACAGCCCCAATAACACCTGATTGCTTGGCGCCTGCCCTGTGCCAAGCGCCTGCCGTAGCAAACTTAATACGATCATGATCCGGGTGAATGATGTCATGGTCAGCAATAAAGCTGGCAACACGGTCAATGCCGTCATTAACGCCAGAATCTGGATCGTTACACTGTAAGTCTGGCCGCCTTGATTATTAGTAGTGACTGTTACCGCTTGAATGCCTGCCGCTGCGTAAACGGGCGACTCGAACAACAGGAAGGCAAGGGCAACTATAATTAACTGAAACAAAAGACGGTTACGCATCAGGACGGTCACTTCGACTGTGCTCAGGACGAGCCTTTACCGCTTGCATCAGTTTCTGTGCAAACCCACTTCCCTCAGTTGCAGGCAACGGTTCTTCCCTGAGCAAGCAATCTTCGCCCTCCAGAACGAGCAAGGTTTCAATGCGCCCCGGCGTCACGCCCAGAATGAGCTGCTTCTTGCCAACTTGCAACAAAATGACTTTTTCCCGCATCCCCAAAGATAACCCACCGACCATACGCATTTTTTGTGCGCCGTTAACGGTCAACCCGCTTAGCTTGCGTACGCCCCAAACACACAGGAAAAAAACACCCAACACAAGCAATAAACCAATTCCCCATCCAGCAATATCCCCAGAAGTGACCGTCCTGATGGGCGGTTTCGAGATATCTGTACCAGCCATAGCAAAACCGACAGGAAGCCACAACAATACCAGCCAGCACAGGGTTATTTTTACGGGCATCAGGCCAGCCTTTTAACCCGTTCCGATACACTAATGACATCAGTTAGGCGGATACCGAATTTTTCATTGATGACCACCACTTCACCATGCGCCACCAACGTACCGTTCACCAAGACATCAAGCGGTTCCCCGGCAAAACGATCCAGCTCAACGACCGAGCCTTGATTCAATTGCAAAAGATTTCTGATATTAATCTGTGTCCGGCCAATTTCCATGGAGAGGGTAACGGGGACATCCAGAATAACATCAAGATTAAGGTCATCTGTCGAGGTTGTTGAGGATTTGTAACTTTCATCCTGCTTTTCAACTTCCTGAAATACAGCCGCCTTTACGTCATCAACAGTTTCAATTGGTTCTTTACTCATCTTTTTTCACACTAATATCGTTATAGTCAACCCCTGAACCGCTTCAGATAGATTCAGTCCTTACTTTATCAATAATCTGCACCGCATAATAACCTTCTGATACACAGGCTTTACCTGTAAAAACAGGAATGCCTTCCGCCTTTACCAGCACCGTTTTTGGCATATCAATAGGAATTACATCACCTTTTTTAAAATGCAAGACTTCTCCTATGGATATTTTTTTTTCCGCCAGAAGTCCGCTCAAACTCATTTTTGCGCCTAGAACTTCATTGCGTAATGCACGCTTCCATTTCAAATCAGATTCCTCAGTGTCGTCGCCAATGGTATCCAATAAAGCCCTGATCGGTTCTATCATCGAATAAGGCATGACAATGTTAATATCGCCACCACCGCTCTCCAAGGCGATATTGACCGTAGAGATCACCACAATGTCTTCGGCACCGACAATGCCGGCAAAGCTCGGGTTGATTTCTGAACTTATATATTCAAAATTGAGTTCCATAACCGGCTTCCAGGCTTCTTTCAGATTTTTAAACATCATATCAAGGAGCATCTGAACGATCCACATTTCGGTTAGGGTAAATTCCCGCGCCTCACCAGCACTGCTATAAAACTGGCCGCCACCGCCAAAAAAGTTGTCTACCACTGTAAAAATCAAGGACGGGTCTATTTCTATTAATGCCCGGCCCCGTAGCGGAGAAAAACGAATAATATTCAAGTTGGCCGGCACATGCAGCCCATCCACATACTGGGAAAACTTCCGAATCTGGATGCCTGACATGAAAACTTCTGGCGAACGGTGCAGAAATTTGAACAGGGAAGTACGTAAAGACTTGGAAAACCGTTCATTAATCATTTCTAGGGTTGGAATACGCCTGCGAACAATTCTTTCTTGGCTACTAAAGTCATAGTTTTTGGTGCTGCCTTGGTCATGAAATTCATCGATTTCAGTTTCAATATCGCCATCATCCACACCTTGTAGCAGCGCATTAATTTCGTCCTGTGAAAGTAAGTCACTCATATCTTAGTTGCGTTACAAATGAAATAAAGAATAGCTCGTTAGTTTGGTTTTACCCATCATTTTTTCATGAGAGTAGCTCCTTATGTCCGACATTGAACACCATAATTCTCTTCCGGGTCTCACGAGCCTTTAAATTACCTAGGTTGAGCACGAAATAACCCTAACTGTTTTTCAATGTCAGAGGGGTATCTTCTAGTTCGTTCTGTTAAAGATTGGAAGCCTTATGCTTTGTGTGTCATTAAATTTTGGAAAATCTTAACTGTTATCGCCCTGTTTTTCTTCAAATATGGCTAAAAATGTGAACTCGCGCAAAAAATTAGAATCAACTGATCGAAATATCAAGATAAGAGTGCTAATGTTATTGCAATAAAGAAAAAATATCGACTGAGGTCTATACTTTACTCTGAAAACAACGGTATTCGGATAATTAGGAATATATCTTAAGTCAAGTCAGGCAGAAATGAGAATTTATTATGAATATTGAAGGTGCTAGTTTAGTATCAAGGTCGCCAGCCAAAAAAGCTATGGAAGGAGACTCGTTGTCTTTGCCTGAAAATAGCGCTACCCCAGAAGATTTTGCAAATGCATTAAGAGGGCAGAAAAAGTTGTTGAACGAAGCAAACGGGCAAGCCGAATTGCCTGCACAATTGCAGGACATGAGCGTGCCGCAGACCATCGACAGTTCGCATAATAGTGGCGATTTGCAAAAAAGTACGGACGCTCAAAATGAACTTGTCGCTTTGCTCGAGAAATATTTACCCGTATCAAATACAGATTATAAGGAAAATGTGGCCCCTGACATTGAGGCGACATTGTTTGCCTTAACTGACGGGCTAAAAGCCATTGCACCTGGCATTACCCCTGAGGACGTTACGGCGACACAGGACATGAGCAGCGCAATGGCCTTAAATGGCCTAACTTTTGTGAAGCCTATGCCAGAAGAGGCCAAATTGAACACGTCTGGTGAGAATGTGGCCTCAGAAGTTTATCTGCAAAAAGAAACCGTTC
>PMDM01000347.1 GCA_003155565.1 Methylococcaceae bacterium
ATTCATGCATAATCACAGGTTTAACCCACTACCGTCGAACGGTCGAATCATAAACGGAATTAGCTTCCTCAGAGATTCCTCTAATGATAAGGTGATTCACTTTTTTGCTCAATAAGCCTAGAAAAATGAGCTAAACTCAACCAAGCTACACTTCCGACATTAGATAAATAGCCATAAACTCAACATTACTCGAAAAAACAAGTTACTAGGCAAGTTTTATAATGTTGACTATAATTACTAACGTTGATTATGACAACGACAGACGACTAGATACTAACTTGGGGATTTCAAATTGCAGAAGCTGGGGTATGACAAGCCGACTTTCGGCACTATTCTTGCTTTAGTTCTTATTTTTACTGCTTTTTCTCCCGTTGTCACAGCCACAGAGGTAGTCGTCAACAAATCAGTGCCCACTTCTGGGTATTCCAAAGCGGACATCCGCGCTATCTTCACCATGCAAAAAAGACGTTGGTCAAATAACAAGCAAATTAAGGTATATACACTGCCTGATAACAACCCGCTTCATAAAGATTTTGTCAAAAACAACCTTAACATGTTGACTTATCATGTGAGGAAAGTTTGGGACAGAATGACTTTTTCCGGCACAGGAACTGCGCCTGTTGAGCTGGAATCAGAGCAAGACATGATTGATAAAATCGCTACTACGCCTGATTCCATTGGCTATATAAATAGCAGACCAGACAATGAAAACATCCGCTCATTTGAACATCAATAATCGGCAATGGTTCCAGACCATTTGCCGCACTTCCTCCATCCTTGGAGGTCGACGGTTATTGCTGTGGCAATATCTTGTGGGTACGCGTGTGCGTGTCCGTCGTGAACGCGATGGGAGATTCTTGAAACTAGCTTACAGAGTCGGGCAATTATTGGTGGTTTGTTGGTTTCTTGCTTTTTACAGTGCAAGAGTCGCGGCAGAATCTAAGTTATTGCCCGATGAAGTCCAGATACATGGGTTTTTGACACAAGGTTTTTTTCATTCTTCTGATAATAATGTTTATGGGCAAAGTGATGATGGGATCAGTCCGGGGTTAACTGAAATTGGCCTTAACATGAGCTATCAACCCTTGGACAGGCTACGGTTTGCGGCACAAGGGCTTTACCGACGGGCAGGTGCTGTTGATACAGGTAGCGTACGGCTGGATTACGGTTTGGCCGACCTGACCTTGTTTGAATACGACAGCGGTAAAGTAGGCATCCGTGGTGGGCGCATTAAAAATCCGTTTGGTTTGTATAATGAGACGCGTGATGTTGCTTTTACCCATCCGACCATCCTGCTGCCCCAAGGTATTTATTTTGACCGCTCAAGGTCGCTACTGATTTCCGCAGATGGTGGGTCATTTTATGCCGAGCAACGTACCGGTTTTGGTGATTTTTCTTTCAAATTTAATGCCGGAATGCCTTCGCGTGATTTGAATGAAATCAAGACCGTCGTATTAGGCAAACAAAATGCTCAAGGGTCGTTTGAAACGAAACCGGCCATCGCCACACAGCTCAGTTATGATCTTAATGGTGGTGAATATGTGTTTGCCGTAAGCTATATGGATCTGACATTCGATTACAATCCGGCACCAGGAGAGGCGTTACGGCGAAGCCAATCCCACATCCAACCGCTACTATTTTCCGCGCAATACAATGGCGAAAAATTTACCCTGACGGGGGAGTATGAATACCGTTGGAACAACTTCGGAAATTTCGCACCCCAAGGTAAATTTGTTACAGAAAGTTGGTATGTTGAAGGCAGTTACCGCATTTTACCGAAGCTACAAGCGACCGTCCGCTATGATACGCTTTCAATGGATAAAAATGACAGGAATGGTGATGGTGCTGTGGCCTTGCATTTTCCCAGGCATGTTGCCTTTGCACAGGATTGGGTGTTTGGCTTGCGCTGGGACATCACGCCATCCTGGATGGTAAGGACGGATTATACGCGTGTACATGGCACCGCCTGGTTGCCACAGGCAGATAACCCAGATCCGAATAAAACCATACAGGATTGGGATCTATATGGTTTGCAATTGTCCTTCAAGTTTTAGCTAAGACTATGGGAAAAAATAGCCTATTTTTCAGCTTAAGATGGAAATTAGCTATCCTGTTCGGCAGTGTATTTCTGATATTGCAAAGTGTATTTGCTTTTGTCTCGTATTTGAATGCCCAGGATAATTTCGAAAAGGATCGAAAAAATATCCAGGGCAGCCATATCAATATCGCAGAAACCTTAACCAAAGACTCGTTTTCGGTGCTAGAACAATTTGCAGAACTGGTTTCGATCGTCAATGATCCATCGCTGGATGTATCTAAAGAACAGCATCGTGGCGTTTCATCATTGGATGAAAACTGGTCACGTTGGCAATTGATCTGGGATATGGAAAATATTGTTTTGTTTGATAAACAAGGCACACGGATTAAGTCGTGGGGTAATCAGTTGATTGATTCAGATGCCACTGTGCGGCGCGTCCTGAAAAATGAATTGCCGGAACACCAAATTTTTTGCCCAGACAACTGTTTTCAGCAGGTGATTATTCCGGTGATGGGAAAGACAGAAATTACCGGAGCCATCAGCGTGATTCGACCTTTTTCTGATGCCATCATTAAATATAACGAGGCGACACGCTCGGATATTGGCATTTTGATTGAGGATCATAGGAGCGAGATTGTTAATAAAGCCGATGTTTTCCCAGGGAAACGATGGAAATACAAATTGTCCGGTATGACCCAACCGGAAAAAAATGTGCCTGTTTTCGAGTTTATCGCCCAGCACCACAGCATCGATGACTTTTTCAACGCCAGCAAAAGAATAGAATTAAATAACTCGGTATATGAAGTTCGGGTGCTGCCTATACAACTAGCTGATGTGGGCAATGCTCCGCCATTCTTTTTCTTCGTGGATGACATCACTGCAGATCTTAAGCATCTTAACAGTGATCTTAAACGTGTCTGGTTATATGGTTTTATAGGCTTATTGGCTTCGCTGCTATTAATTTTGCTCGCCCTGCATGTTTCTTTACGGCGTATTTCCAGGCTTTCTAGGGCATTACCGCTGTTATCCAAGAACCACTTTAGTCAATTCAGGAAACAAATATCCGTAAAAAACAGTGCTAATCTGGGTTATGACGAACTGGATAAGTTGAGTTTCACCGCCTTAAACTTGGCTGACCAGCTTGAAAATTTTGAACAGGAAATGCGCGGTCATACGTTCAGTTTATTGGAGAAAAGCCAGGAGTTGGCGAAAGAGCGTGATTTCATTCGGCAGCTTGTTGAGCTGGCGCCCATCATCATCATTATACAAAAGCTGAACGGGATCATTTTAACGATTAATCATGCCGGGGTTGATGGCTTGGAAACGGATAGCCGTTCCATCATCGGTAAAGTATTCGATGTGTTTCTTCCAGAGTCCGATCAGGAACATCTAACAAAATTAAATCGCTTACGATCTGGCGAATACGGCGACCAATTTCAACTGGATGGACTCTTATTGACGGAGGCCAGTAAACTTCGGGACATTTCCTGGTTGCATAAGTTATTGCCATCCAAAGAACACGGCGAAGAGAGGGTCATATTGACCTTGGGCATGGATATTAGCGAACGTAAAATCGCAGAAGCCCGGAATATTAGAATGGCCTATTACGATTACCTGACAGGATTAGGTAATAGGCGGAAATTTCATGAGGAATTTGCTCCAAAATTAGCTTCAGCTGAACGTTATGGCTATCGGCTTGCCCTGTTTTATCTCGACCTTGATCGATTTAAAGAGATTAATGACACCAGTGGGCATGATGCGGGCGATAACTTCCTTAAGATGGTAGCCAATGCGTTGAAGGAAACCATTCGTTCAACGGATTTATTATGCCGAATAGGCGGCGACGAGTTTGCTTTGTTAATGCCACATGCCGATATGGCTGGCGTGGAGCATATCGCAAAAAAAATCAATGCTGTACTTAAAGCGCAGGTTTTCAGTAGTAACGGAAAAACTTACGCTGCCAGTGCCAGTATAGGTGTTGCGGTGTTTCCATTACACGGTGCGACGGTTAATGAGTTGATGGCCAATGCCGATCTGGCTATGTATCAAGCGAAAGAATTAGGTCGAGGGCAACATCATCAGTTTAATCCCGATTATGATTACCGGAGTAAAGCAAACCAGACCGTACGTTGGCGCACAATTCTTGATGATGCCATTGCCAATGATAAGTTTGTCTTGTTTTATCAACCCATTCTTAATATAAAAACCAACAAAATCAGTCATTTCGAATGCCTGATTCGTTTGCAACAAGATGATGGTTCAATGCTTATGCCTTCAGATTTTGTTTTTCGAGCTGAAGAACTGGGTTTAATTAGCAGAATTGACCGGATCGTATTAAAAAAAGCCGTAGAGCAGCATCTTGAGTTTAACCGACAAGGTAAGAAATATAAGCTCAGCGTGAATATTTCCAAGCGTTCATTCGATGACCCGACTATTTTTGATGATTTCGCTGTGCTATTCAGTAATCCAGAAGTAGATCAAAAACAGATCATTTTTGAAATAACGGATACTGCCGCAGTATCCAATTATCAATCAACTAATGTGTTAATTAACCAGATCAGGGCGCTTGGTTGTGTATTGGCGTTGAATGATTTTGGGATTGAATACCCTTCGCTCCACTATTTGAAAAATGCACCGGTTGATTATGTAAAAATCGACGGTTCGCTCATCCGACATCTCGATAAAAACGATGATGACAGGGTTTTTGTCAAAGCATTAATCGAGATGGCTCAAGCATTTGGTAAAAAAACGGTAGCGGAGTTTGTTGAGAGTGAAGAAATTTTGATTATTCTCAGGGAGCTTGGCATTGACTATGCGCAGGGTTACCATATAGGTAAGCCTAAAGCTATGGAATAGCCCTTTGTGTTTCCAAGGTTTCTGAACCTGTTCTGCTGTATTACAATACCCACATCCAATCCTCTGACTAAATCTTACCAAGGGCTACCGCAATAATGTTGGCCGTCCTGTTGAAACAAAACTAATCCTATGAAAAAACTAAGATGTGCAGTGATTGGCGCTGGTTATTTGGGCAAATTTCACGCCCAGAAATATGCCTCATTGCCTGATTGTGAGCTAGTTGCAGTCGTTGATCTGGATGAAGCCGTGGCTATTCAGGTCGCTGCAAATAACGGTGCTAAAGCCTATACGGACTATAAACAGATTCTGGGTGAAGTTGATGCAGTCAGCATAGTCGTCCCAACCACTTACCATCATGCCGTCGCCAAGGATTTTCTGGTAGCGGGTGCCCATGTACTGGTCGAAAAGCCGATAACAGTAACGGTTGCCGAAGCGGATAATCTAATAGCTATTGCCAAGGAGAAACAACTCGTCTTGCAAGTGGGGCATCTGGAACGGTTCAATCCGGCCATTTTGGGTTTGGAAAGGGACGAAAAGCCTTTGTTTATCGAATCCCATCGCCTGTCGCCGTTCAATCCTAGAGCTAATGATGTCAGCGTCGTGTTGGATTTGATGATCCATGATATTGACATCATCCTCAGCGTGGTCAACA
>PMDM01000317.1 GCA_003155565.1 Methylococcaceae bacterium
AAGGCGATGAAGGTTTTACCCGTGCCTGTTGCCAATGTGAGCAGGATGCGTTGCTTTTCTTCGGCAATGGCGTTGAGTGCTTTGGTAACGGCGATTTCCTGATAGTAACGAACGCCTTTCGTGCCGCCTACGTTCTCAAAAGGCACGGCATCAAACTTGTCGCGCCACGAATTCTGGTCGGAGAAGGTTTTTTGCCATAGCTCATCCGGGGTAGGGAATGCTGCAACCAGCCCCTCACTGCCTGAACTCATAGAGATTTCGTAAATCTCTTTGCCGTTACTGGCGTAGGCGTAATCAATAAGCAGCTTTTCGGCGTAGTTCTTAGCTTGCGCAACGCCCTCGCCTACTTCTTGTTGCTCGCTCTTGGCTTCAATCACGCCAATCTTGCGGTTTTTGTAGACCAGAATGTAATCGGCAATCATCGGTTTTGCCCGTTTGCCGCCCGTCTGGATTTTGCCAGCGGTGATGTGATACTCACGAAGCACCTTGGAATCTTCCACCACGCCCCAGCCACAGGTTGTCAGCTTAGGATCTATCAGTTCAGCTCTGGTTTCGGCTTCATTCATTTAGGAAGCCCTTTAGGTTCATACCGCTTAAAATCATTGCCATCTCGCGTTAGCAACTGCATCAACTTGGAATGAATAAATACTTTTTCTTTGGTGACGGGAGCTTCAATCAATACGCCTATTTCAACTAACTGCTTTAAATACTGTGAAGCGGCCTGACGCTTTGCAATTCCAGCATCAGCTAAGTTGCTAATTCGGCAATAAGGCAATTCAAAAATTAAACTCACCAGCTCATAACTGTAGACTTTAGGTAATTGATGACGCACATAGTCTGCCGTATGTTCTGATAATGCCCTAATCGCCGCAATTTTAGCGGTAGTCCAAGTGGCCGTTTCTTCAACCCCTTTCAGCACATAAATGATCCAGGCTTCCCAATCCTGCTCGCGCGTCACTTGCAATAACAAACGGTAATAATCGGCTTTGTGCTGAATAATGTAACGGCTCAAATATAAAATCGGCAGCGTGAGTAAGCCTTCCTGAATCAAAAACAGGCTATTCACCACGCGCCCGGTCCTGCCGTTACCATCGGTAAACGGGTGTATCGCCTCAAACTGATAATGTCCAACCGCCATGCGGATCAATGGGTCTATATCTACCGCATTGTGTAAAAACCGCTCCCAATCGGCAAGCATTTCTCTCAATACCTTTTCGCCAAAGGGCGGTGTGTAGATGATTTCCCCTGTGACATCATTGGTCAAAGCGGTGTCTGATGTGTGACGCACATTCATCTGCACACCTTTTATTTGCGTACAGATTTCTTCAGCGGTGCGGGTATTCAATGGATATTGATTAAGTGCCTGATAACCCTCAAATAAAGCGCGACTGTAACGCAAAGCCTCTTTAGTAGCTGGGTCAGCCTGCTCTTCATTACGTACATGTCGAAACAGTTTGTCGGTAGTGGTAACAATATTTTCAATTTCAGAACTTGCACCCGCCTCTAGCAACGGCAGCGTATTAATCAACACGGCTTGGTTAGGTATTAATTCTGCCGCCTGCTTTAGTTCTGCCAACGCGGCGCGTGCTGTAATGCACTGTTTTAATATCGCTTTTGTCTCAATATCCACCTTGGGTGGCAAGGCAGGTAAAGCAAGATAAGGCTGATTGGGCTGCCAAGGCTGCATTCTCATGTTTACATTTCACGGTTTTATCGACACATCTTCAATATATGTCGTTATGATCGACACGTCAATCATTTGTGTCGATGTTTTTGCATTTTATCGACACATATTGAAGATATGTCGATGACATCGACATAAGCCCAACGTGTATAAAAAATCATATTTTCTTATCACGTCATGATGAATAGGTTAAGTAAAGCGGGTTTTCTTTACATAACATCTGGTTTCGGCTTTATTAATGAGCGTATTTGCAAGCTACAGTCGTGGTGAGAATTCCGGTAACTGCAACGCATGTGCTGGAGAAATAATCCGCACACCAGAAGACAACAAGTTTTCGGACAAGACCAGCAAATCTTTGTCGCCAGTCACCAACCAGCCAGCTCCCGCCGCCAACGCAGCATGGATAAACTTGTCATCCGCCGCGTCGCGAGAGAAAGCCAGTTCTGAGATCGACTGTGTAACATCAACCCAAAATGCAACAACATCAATATCGTGCAAGAGCTGCTTTCGATCCTCCATCGTCACATAGCGGTCAAACTTTGGCAGCCACAGCCGCTGCTTGAGTTCTTCAAATGTCTCCAGAGTCAATACGGGCTGACCGTGCCTGACCACTTGTCGTGTCAGTTGCGCTGGCGCACCTGCCTTAGTGAGCAAACCGCTAATCCAAACATTGGTATCAATAACGACACTAGACCCGCGAGGATTCACTGCTTATTCAGCTCTCATCCGCCAATAACTCAGCCAGTTTCTCAGGGGTTAATCCGGCTCGCGCAGCGGCATCGGCGGTTTCGTCCATCGTTTTCAATAAACGATCCGCATAAAAAGCCCGCATTGCCTCGTAATCTTGTGCGCTTACCATCACGCCCACTACCCGGTCGTGACGCTTTACTTGAACTGGCTCGCGTTGAACCAGGTCGAGAAATTCACCAAACCGGGTCTTGGCTTCATTTGCAGTATAGGTTTGCATTGCGCTTTCCTCGTATCCAGTAAGAATGGGGTTAATTTAACCGAATCGTTCGATTTGGTCAAATTGTGTGAAACAGTTCCTGCTTTGTCCATGACAGCGTCTTTGAATAAGTCCTTCGACAAACTCAGGACGAACGGCTATTGGTTGATTCCGTTCGTGGTGAGCCTGTCGAACCATGAATGGAATCAACCCTTAATGCAACTGACCGCTAAATGCGCGGTTGAGAATAGCTTTTTTAAGTTCAGCAAATAGCTGAAGTTTTTGTTGGTAAATGGCTTCCAGTTTTTTGGTTTCAGTTGAAAGGGTATCGAGTTTATGGACAATGGTTTGTTGGGTTTTTAATGCCACTTTCGGAACAACAAAATTTCGCAATGCTGTCAATGAAACCGTTTTTTGTGCAGTCCCTGTTGCAGTATCATTGGCTTGCATAAATGCTTGTGGAGATAATATCCAATAATATAGCCACTTACTGCTTACATTTTCCATTGGCCTGATTAAACCAATATGTCGTTGAAAGCAAAATTCAAAATCATGTTCTATCAATACAGGAATACCATAAGATCCAGTAACAGTATATAAAACATCGCCTTTCTTTGGTTTTCTATTGGCTTTTAATTTTTCAAAATACTCTCTTGAAACAGTAAACGTATTTGAAAAATCAATTTGGTGGTTTTGTTTATTGATATTTGAAATGGTTATAAATGGCACACCTTCTTGTGTTTTTGGTGGTGGCATATGGTCACCATCAGTAATGTCAATTGCCAATTCAAATAGTTTTACTTCTTCCCAGCGGCCACCTTTATTTTCAAACACCGATTGCAAATAACTCTCAAAAAGTTCTTTGGCGTTTTTGAGGTTTTTCTCGGCGTTGGCTGCGGCTGTGGCAATACCTTCAAATGCCTCGTCCAGAATGGCGACGATGCGTTGTTGTTCGAACCGGTCAGGAAATTTTATTTTTAGCTCTTTTAAAAGCTTGTAGTGCCGCGCGTAACCTAATGTATCAAGTTTTGCAACCTGCAATTGGTAATAGAAGAACCGAGGAACAAGAAAGTCCTTGGGCTGTAATATCTTTACCCCATCAGCCCCAAGAACAAAATCAAAATTAATGTATTTCAAAACCTTAGTGTGGTCGCCAAAAATAACGACTGGTCTGTCCACCATAAATAAATCAGCATCTTTGTTCCAATAGCCGTTTATTAACCCAACTTCTTGGGAAACTACGGGATATGTGCCGTCATCCAAGAAGTCTTTTCTTTGTATTTTTGTTGAATAAACAACATGTTCAATGCAGCTTTCGAACGGTTGTGCTTGCCATCCAGTCTTCATAGTAACATCCTTATTTCCTCCGCTCATAAAACACTACCCCCACACGATCAATGTGCGTTTTCAGTCCTTCATGCTTCAGGCTGTCGTAATGGGTTACATCAAACAAGTAAGGGGTGGGCAGGTTGTCGAGGGCTTCGAGCAAATCGGCCGAGCAGTCGGTGGAGCTGCTGAAGGCGATATCAATATCCGAGCCTCGCTGGTAAGTACCCTTAGCGCGTGAGCCATAAATCTTGGCCCAGACAATTTCGGGATGCTGTTGCAGGCAGGTGGTGATCGCCGCCAAAACTTCTGTACTAAGGCCAAACATCAGGTCAGCCGCGCAAGTAAATATTGATGCAGCTCATCCAGTCCTGCGATGTAGCGCTGGCAAATGTGGTTCACTGCTTTGATGGCGCGCGCTTCGTCGTAGGTGTGGGCCATCAGGTTACGGTCTTCGAGCATGTCAATCCATAGTTGGCCATCGGTGATAATGTCATTGGCAAATGCCTGTTTAATCACTTCTCGCGGCAGTTTTACGTCGATGCCGTTGTAGTTGAGGTAGTCCTTCATGGTTTTCCAAGACAGTTCAAACGTCATCTCAAATGCCTTGATAAGCGCCATCTGAATCAGGTCATTGTTAGGCGTTTGCTCATTAATCTGAATAGCGTGCTGTAAGCGTTGATAAGCCGATTGCAGATTTTCAAAGCGTTGTTTCCAGCGGATGTCTTGCATCGTCATATTCTCCTTTATAACAAGGTTCTTATTTTAGCCAACACGGCGGCACTCTCCGCATCCAGTTTGGCGATTTCTACCATAATTTCCTGTGGATTGCGATGTTGCACTACTTCGTTGCGGCTGGGATTTTTCACCGAGAGATCATAAGTGGCTTCGGTAAGTTCAGCCACTGAAATGCTCCAAGAATTTGGGCTGTCCGCTTTGGTCTTTTGCAAGGTAACAAACTCGGTAAGGTCAGCTTCATTGAGTGGGTTGGTTTTGCCGAGGTTGCGGTCTAGGTTGAGCTGGTAAAACCAGACGTTTCTGGTTGGTGCGCCTTTCTCAAAGAACAGCACTACGGTTTTTACGCCAGCACCCGTGAATGTGCCACCCGGCATATCCAGCACGGTGTGGAGGTTGCAGCTCTCGAG
>PMDM01000349.1 GCA_003155565.1 Methylococcaceae bacterium
GCGGATATGCGCCCACCATCGGCATTCTCGGCGCCGTTATGGGGCTGATACATGTCATGGAGAACCTGAGCGACCCTGGACTTTTAGGAAAAGGAATCGCCACCGCTTTTGTGGCAACTATATATGGGGTGGCTTCTGCCAATCTAATTTTTTTGCCCATAGCCAATAAATTAAAAGCCCATATTTTTGCTGATAACCAAGCTAAAGAAATGATAACTTTAGGAATTTCTGCCATTGCAAAAAACGAAAACCCAAAAAATATCGAGCTTATATTGAATAGCTATCTACAAAAACCCAATACGAAATAGGCTATGGCACGGCATATACGTCATAGAAGAAAAGTCCTCGTGGATGTTAATAACCATGATCGCTGGATAGTGTCGTATGCGGATTTTATAACACTGTTGTTTGCATTTTTTGTCGTGATGTATTCGATTTCTTCAGTGAATCAAGGTAAATATCGAAGCCTGACTGAATCATTAGGCACTGCATTTTCAAATAAAGATAAACAGGAAAGAGTGATTAATCCTGTTGAGATAGAGCCGACTTTTAACGCCGTCCAAATCATTCCGAATGATATTCTTACTGTGCCATTTGAATCTATTGCATTGGACAACCAGATGGTTATAGCAAATGAAATGGAATGGACATTGGTCGCAAGTCCATTAAATGAAAAAAACCCATTTACTTCTGTTCAGATTAAGCGCTCTTTTAACAATGGCCAACCAACTCCGTTAGACCTTACCGTGTCTTTTGAATCTATCAAATTAGGCAATCAGCCGGAGGCTGAACTTGAAAACAAACGGGAATTGGGCGAAGATGGAATAAAACCTGAGCCTGTCCAGATTGAGCCGTCTTCTAGCGTTGGCCAGTCAACTCTATTAGACATCCTTGCCGTGCCTTTTAAATCTATTACGGCAGACAATCAGACAACAGCAGAAGTTGAAAAAAAACGGGAACTGAGTGAAGAAATATTAAAGGAAAGAAAAAAATTGAACCAGGTGTCTGACCAATTGGAAAATGCCCTGGGGTCTTTTATTGATGATAATTTAGTTTCTGTCAAACGCAATGACTACTGGATTGAGCTGGAAATGAACAGCGAATTGTTGTTCTTAAGCGGTGAAGCCGCATTATCCAAAAAAGCCCAGCCTGTGCTAAAAGAGATTGCCCAGGTTATTAATACGCTCCCCAATGCGATTAATGTTGAAGGGCATACTGACAATATACCTATAGACACCCTAAAATTTCCGTCGAACTGGGATTTGTCGTCTGCCCGGGCGACCAGTGTCGTACTGGAGCTTGTCAAGGAGGGCATTAACCCAACTCGCTTATCTGCAGTGGGCTATGGGGAATTTCACCCTATTGGCGATAATACGACAGGAGAAGGCCGCTTTAAGAACAGGCGGGTCACCTTGGTTTTGATGTCGCAGGCATTTTCGCGTTATGGCGCTAATGATGAGGAACGCGCCAAATTATTAAATCTGAAGCCGACAGCCAATGCCGACCAATCTTCCGTTAATAAACATCCATAGGAGGCGAATATGCTAGCAGTACCACCACTATCCCCCGCTTATCCCGTCATAAAACCCGGAAAAATTAACAAGGATGATCATCTCCCAAATCAGCAACAACCTAAAAAAAAACCACCATTGGAAGAACAAGAACCGCAACAACCCCTTCAACATATCGATGAGATTGTGTAATGCTTAGTCCGTTTCTGATGACCATCATTATTGCGGTTGTAATTGGTGTGGTTAGTACTGTGGTTATGGTGCTTGTTTGGTTGATACGCAAGTATCTAAATCTCAAACGCGATTACCAGGTTCTTACTGAGATCGTGCATGGCAATAATAATGATATCCGTGAGTTATATACTACCGCATTGACAGTAGATGAGCGGACAGTCGCCATTGATGAAAAACTTAGTGTTTTATCTGAGAAAATTTCTGCTTACCCGCAAAACGAGCCTTCTAACCACCCTTATAGCCTGGCCATACAAAAAGTGCGCAGCGGTGCGAGCGTGAGTGAATTAATGCAAACCTCAGGCTTAAGCCAGGATGAGGCGACCTTATTGATTCGTTTGCATGGTTCCAAAGCGGGGCCGTAGATTCTGTCGAAGATCGAATGACAACAATCGGTTTTGTTGGCCGGTTTTGAACGGACGCGGGAAATGATTTTAATCAATACAAAGTATTGCGCTTTGCAGATTCCTAGAATAATTCTATATCGTCGGATTGACTATGTTGATGGGCATTTTTCGCCGCAATGGCATCAGCCACAGACTTACCTTGCAAGATAGCATCAAACATCATTTTTTCAGACTCCATTGTGTATCTTGAACGTATCTGATTCTGAAATTTCCGCCATTCATCGGGATTATAAAGCCGCGTGGGGGTTTCAACCAGTTTTGATAAGCCTTTTAAATTCGACGTAACATGCTGCAAGCATTGCTGCATCCGGTCGTAAAACTGAAAGGCAATAATGGCGGTCTGAATTTCAGCATTTGTTGCCNNTTTCGACAATATCGGTAAACGATTCCGTCAGCGTATTCACTGATAACTCGCTTTCCTGCAGGATGACATCTACCTGGGCAGCTGATAAATTTAATAATTTTATAGTTTCCCGAACCTGACTCCAATCAAGATCAGGATTTTTTGAATTGGAATAAGCCATATTTCACCAAGCGATGGTTTAAGGAAACCACTATTATTAATTACAATCCCTAGACATCCAAAAATCGTCAGGAAGTCCAGAAATCTTTGCGTTAGCGTGTTAATGGACTAAAGCTAAAATCCGGCCTGCAATTTCGTCTAACGGTAAAACATGATCCGTACAGCCCAATTTAAAGGCTGCCCCTGGCATCCCCCATACAACGCTGCTCTGTTCATCCTGAATTACTGTTTTTGCCCCAGCATCATGCATTTCTTTCATGCCCATCGCACCGTCCGCCCCCATCCCCGTCAATAACACCGCTATTGCATTAGCTCCTGCGCATCGGGCTACTGAACGGAACATTACATCAACAGCTGGTTTATGGCGGTTAACTGGCTCTGTATCCAGTAATTTAATGACATATCTGGAGCCTTCCCTAACCACTTCCATGTGCCTATCTCCCGGTGCCAGGTAAATATGGCCAGCTTCCACGAGCTGTCCGTGTTTAGGGATACAGGCCGTCATTTCGGTGACAAGATCAATATGCCTGACAAACGATTCACTGAATGCCGCCGGTAAATGCTGGGTAATCACGATAGCAGGGGTATCGGCAGGCAAGCCTTTGGCGACAACCTTAATCGCTTCCGTACCGCCTGTCGATGCACCCAACGCAATAATTTTATTGCTGGCAACGGGACGTTTTTTTACAGCTTCCGTTTTTAAATTGACATCCTTGGGTATTTTATCAGCCTCTCTGGTCTTTAGCGTCCTATTAAAACTGTTCCCGATATTGGCTCGGGCCGCCAGTTTTACTTTGCTGATGATTTCTTCGGCATAATTGTTAAGCGCGTTAACAACATCAACCTTGGGTTTGGCGATGAAATCCACCGCCCCCAGTGTTAAAGCTTCCAGGGTAACCCCCGCACCTTTTTCGGTAAGCGTTGAAATCATCACGACCGGTGTTGGCCGCAAACGCATCAGGTTACGCAAAAAAGTGATGCCGTCCATGTTCGGCATTTCAATATCCAACGTCAACACACCTGGATTTAGCTGCTTAATCATTTCCCGTGCAATAAGAGGATCAGCCGCAGTGCCGATCACCTCAATGTCGGGTGACGAATTTAGGATCTCCGTTAACATTTTTCTGATCAACGCAGAATCATCAATGATTAAAACCCTTATTTTATTCATGCGCTTCTCTTAAAAAGGCCAATATCACCATATTATTTATTTAAATGCTATTTATAGTCATAATTCTAGCTGCTTATTCAGCTTTCTTAAAACGGGCCTTTGATGCCATGATCACTTTGGCGATAATTTCCTCGGCATAATCACTCATACCTTCCTCTGTGTCACCGGCCGGTTTAGCAATGAAGTCTACAGCGCCTAAAGCCAGTGCCGTCAAAGTGACTTCCGCATTGCTTTCCGTCAGCGCTGAGATCATGACCACAGGCATAGGCCTAAGACGCATCAGGTTACGCAAAAAAGTGATGCCGTCCATACGTGGCATTTCGATATCCAACGTTAACACATCCGGGTTCAACTGTTTAATCATCTCTCTGGCAATAAGAGGATCCTCATCTGTACCGACAACTTCAATTAATGGGGAAGAGTTAAGAATTTCAGTCAGTACACCCCTGATCACCTGCGAATCATCGATAATCAAAACACGTATTTTATTCATGCTTTACATTTCGACCCGTGACTGTTAAAAAAGCTCAACAGCGCCTGCAACAGGGACATTCTTGAGATTGTTAATATACTGCCGCTCGCGTTGGATAATCGTATCATTATGTAAATCCTGTATTTTTTTCATGCCAACCTTTCCTGTTTTGGGAAAATAAATGACTTTCCTGGGATAAATATCCCCTAAATCCTGGGATAAAATTTTTAGCCCTTCCTGATCGAGATAGCTCAGAACAAAGTCGATATTTTTCAAACCGACATCTGTTAATGCCGGTATAATTTTACCGCCACCAAATACCTTCACTTCCAGATTTTTCCGTTTGCCACCATTGCTCAAAATGGTATTTATCAAATGTTCCATAGCATAGTTTCCGTAACGGGTAGCTATGCCAACAATTGCTTCACTGCCCTTATTCGATTTTCCGGAATTGGTTTGAGGCAGCATAAAATGATTCATCCCGCCAATACCGGATTCCTTGTCCCTGATACAAGCCGATACACAAGAGCCTAATACCGTCGTAATCAATTCATTTTCTCGCGTGACATAGTATTCTCCTGGCAAGATTTTAGCCGCTATAAGCTCACGCTCCCGATCCCAATATCGATTGACATGTTCAAATCCGGCTATTGATGTCCTCTCGATTTTGACCTTACTATTCATTGTGGGTTACTTTTTTTCCTGTAAGTAGTACATAACCAGTCCAAAGCCTGATGACATCTGATTAAGGGTTCTGAATGTCCAAATATATAGCTATGCCAACCTGTATTTCTGCATATCTTTCGGCAAGTGCTATTTTGATTTACCGACCAAAAAATTCAGGGCATTACGGCAATAGATACAGCCATAATGCCATCTCATTGGCCACTCTTTCATCTAGTCCCACTGTTTAAACTGGATATTTTGTTGTAATTCTGGCTTAACTCTTGCTTGTCCAAATTGTGCGGATTTACCTGACATAGTCCGAAGCTGCAATCACGGGTTCAGAATATGCAGCTCTATGGGATGTCCGGTCAGATATTGAGCCTTCTTACCCGCTTAGACAGATGTGATATCAAGTATTTCTAGCAAGTCCAGCAATCGGGCAGACTCAATAAACCGCGGGGACGGCTGAAAAAAAACAACTTCCTTTTTTTGTTTAGTGGCATCTTTCTTTAACGCGACAAATAGTTGCAAGGTTGCTGTATCTATAGAAGTTACATGAGAGGCATCAATTTCAATGGCGTTATTTGCAGCGTAAGATTTCTTGAGTATCCCGTACAGCTTAACGACATTCTGGATCGATAAAGTTGCATCCAGATTTATTGTCGAAGCTACAACATCTTCTGTCGCCGCCTCATCTGAAATCGGGTCTTCCGGGAAATCTGCATTTGTATTCATATAGGCCTCGCTGCTGTCGGCTTCCAAAACTTCAAGATAGTTGATACTTTTAGGCAAGCTATCCTTGTCATCAACATTAAAATCACCTTCACTGACAACGAATTGTTCTTGGGTAGTTTCTGTCGCCATGACCAAACTTTGCATAATCGTGTTTTCGGTTTCCTGGCCCATCTGGAGCAGGGAGTCTTTCTTTTTACTTCTCGCTGTCATACATCACTCTACCTTAAATAAAATCAGATGAATCGGGCGCTGTCCGGACAGTCCAGTAGCCATACCTTACGCTTCGTTAACAAGCTGAAAGGCAATAAATTGCTCTGACCGGATTAGTACTAGACTGTATTTGATTTGACTTAACTTTCATTCGTTTCCAGCTCTTCCAGCTCTTCCAGTTTAAGCAGTTTATCCACATCCAACAGTATAACCATACGTTCATTGACCGAAACCAAGCCATTAATAAATTCATTACTGAGTTTCGCGCCAAAATCAGGCGCATCCTGGATTTTGGTTTTATCTAAGATAATGACATCAGAGACGGAGTCGACGACCACGCCCATAGTCCTGGTTTTATTGTTATCGTTGGTTTGTAAAACAACCACGACTGTNNTCGATAATCGGCACGATGGAACCGCGTAAATTAACGACACCTTTCTCGTAGTGCGGCACATTCGGAATTCTGGACACCGATTCCCAACTGCGAATTTCCTGAACACGAAGGATATCGACCCCGTATTCTTCATTGTCCAACGTAAAGCTCAGGTACTGGACTCCGTTCACCTGTTCTTTGTTGTGGCGATTCTGGTCTGCGCCTTTAGTTTTAAGTTCTTGAGTCATATTCGCTTTCCTGAGCCTTGAAATATATGCTGACGACTAACGGTTTGAGAACCGTACTAACCCAGGAATATCCAGGATCAGGGCAACAGATCCATCGCCCAGAATGGTCGCGCCTGAAA
>PMDM01000482.1:0-5852 GCA_003155565.1 Methylococcaceae bacterium
AAATTTTTATTTTATCGTTCCCACGTTCCGGCGTGGGAATGCCGCCAGGGACGCTCTGCGTCCCGCACCGCTGGAGCGGCACAGGATTCATTCCCACGCCAGAGCATGGGAACGATGCTACTGCTTACTAAGCTTCGCTATCCACTATCATATCGACACCAAACAACCCATCAAGCGCCTGATGTACCTCGTCAATCCCGGTTTTTTTCAACGCGGAAAATAACTGCGCCGTTATCGGTACGTTAACGTCTTTAAGCTCCCGTTGGACTTGCAGCAAAGTATTTTTGGCGGCCCCAAAAGTCAATTTATCGGCTTTAGTCAGCAAGATGTGCAAAGCTAAGCCCGTGTGTTGGCACCATTCGATCATCTGCCAGTCAAAATCCGTCAAGGGATGCCTTACATCCATCACCAACACAATGGCGCACAGGGATTTACGTTGGGTCAGATAGATTTCCATCAACTGATGCCACTTTTTTTTTACATCGACTGGCACTTTTGCATAGCCGTATCCGGGAAGATCAACAAACCGCTGGTTCTCGTTGATTTCAAAAAAATTCAGCATTTGCGTCCGACCTGGGGTTTTGCTCGTCCGTGCGAGCGAATTTTGCCGGGTCAAGGTATTGATCGCGCTGGATTTACCGGCATTTGAGCGCCCGGCAAAAGCGATTTCCTTGCCCACATCCGCAGGAGTATCTTTGAGACTGGGCGAACTGTTCATAAATTTTGCTTGGTGGTAAACTGGATTCATCGCATCTCGCTTAGCTGTGGTAATTAAGGTAGAATTTAAACCTATTAATGGCCTGTGCAGACAAGGCTACCATACACATGACACGATTCCGAAGGGGAACCTGATGAAGAAAAATTGGCTGGCGCTTTCATTGGCTTGGGCATTGGCATTATCTGGCACAGCGCCTATTTTACATGCCGAAGATAACGGTGCAGCAGGTAATAGTGCAGCGGGTAAGGGCAAAGCGAGTTCCTGCGGCGGTTGCCACGGCGAAAATGGCAATAGTGCGATGCCTACGTTTCCTAAACTTGCCCAGCAGCATTCTTCCTATTTGCTCAACCAATTACACGCATTTAAGGGCGGAAACCGTAACGACCCCGTCATGTCGCCGATGGCAATGGCTTTAAGCGATGCAGATATACTTGATATTGCCGCTTATTATTCGGCACAACACATTTCAGCAAACCCCGCGCCTAAGCTACCGCCAGATGAAGATTCTGACGCAGCTACCGATGAAAAAAAGGCTAAAGAAACCATCCAGGCCTTATTGGCGCAAGGTAGCAATCTGTACCGGAACGGTAACCTGACCAGCGAGGTATCGGCTTGTATCGCCTGTCATGGCCCTTCTGGCGAAGGCAATAAGCCAGCGGCATTCCCGTCGCTGCGCTCACAACATGCCGATTATTTGATCAAAACACTGACCGATTTTAAGTCCGGTGCGCGTAGTAATAATGTTGATAACATGATGGTCATGATTGCAAAAAAAATGAGTGATGAGGAAATCAAGGCTGTTTCCTATCACATTTCGACCATGAAATAAGCGTTTGTATTAATACGAATTATGAGCAGGTTCATACCCTGTTCATAAGTTGGATTTATGATGTGACTACTAAATTGATTGTTGGAGAACTAAAAGCCATGTTAAAAAAATTTGCCGGAATTGTAGTACTAATATTTTTCGCTTCATTCTCAGCACTGCTAAGCGCGGAAGAAAAATTAACTTATGAAACCATATCCCCTGCACAACCTACAACAAATCCAGACAAAATAGAGGTAATAGAGTTTTTCTGGTACGGCTGTCCGCATTGCTACAGTTTTGAACCTTCGTTGGCAGCTTGGCTAAAAACGAAACCAAAAAATGTCGAATTCATCCGCATACCCGCCGTATTTAACGAGCAATGGGGCAAACACGCTAAAGCTTATTTCACCGCAGAAGCCCTGGGTGTTGTTGATGCTGTCCACGCCGATTTTTTTGATGCCATCCAAGAGAAAAAACAAACACTTGAAACAGAAGACGAATTAGCCAAATTCTTTGCCGCCCATGGCGTTAAGGACGCGGATTTCCGCGAAACCTATAAATCTTTCATGATTGATTCAAAGATGCGCCAAGCGCCCGCCCTTGCTGCAAAGTACGGTATTACCGGCGTTCCCGCCATCATCATCAACGGCAAATACAGAACCAATGGAACCTTGGCCGGATCTCAAGAGAAAATGATTGATGTTATGAATGAACTTATCAAAAAAGAGAGTGGAGCGAAATAAGCGCATTTTTATTCTGCTTTGGTAGCCTGCCTGCCAATAGACTGCGTGAGGTACGAAACCCAGCACTAGGGACAATAGCTGGGTTTATCAACCCAGCCAACTACCACGTCAAATCATCAGGTACTTGATAATCGGCATAAGGGTCTTCCCGATTGTCACCCAAAGAAATGGCTTCGTAAAATACAATAAGGCTAGCTTCATCACGCAGTTTGATTTTTGCGGCTACTTCAGCGGAGACTATTTCATATTGCTTGCCTAGCTTGACAATTGCTAGCTGTCCTTGGGTAATCTNNTTTCATATTGCTTGCCTAATCTGACAATCGCTAACTGACCTTGGGTGATCTGTTCGCGCATGGTTTTTGAAACATAAAGCGTTTTGACTTTGGTGTTGTCAGTAAAATGATAGGCAAGGCTTTCATCATGCCCTGCCGACGCGTTATCCTTGGGTAGACGGTTTTGCTCAATTAACTGCTTAACTTGTGCGGACAGTTGTTTGCGTTCTTCGTCCTGTTTACGTCGTTGATTAAGTTCACGATCTCTTTCGGCTTGTTCAAGCCGGATTTTTTGGGCTTGTTCTTTTAAATCATCAACAGCCGCTGTTTTATTGTGCTGCTGTTGTTTAACCTGCTTATGCTTTTCCGATTTTACGGTTCTTGCCTGTCCAGAACCGATCAAACCGGATTTTAACAATTGTTCTTGTAATGACAATTTTGCCATATTCGCTGCTCCACTAAACTGTAAACTGCATTTTACAGTCCAAGGCATAGAGGTCAAAAAATAATGCACCTTAGCCCCAAAATAATTTGGATTCTGCCTCATTGCGGAAACCCCTTATCAAATATTACTTTTGTTTTTCCGCTGAATATTTGCAAGGAATTTTTTGTAATTTCAAAAAACTGTAAGTAAAACTAGAATTAGGATCATCAACCACGTCTTCACGCTCCACCTCAGTCCAGTGACTTCGGCCAAAATCCGGAAAAAAAGTATCTCCGTTGAATTCCTGGTTGATTTGCGTGATGTATAAGGTGTCGGCAATCGGTAAAGTCGCTTCATACAAGGTAGAACCGCCAATCACAAACACTTCTTCGGCCAACTGGCAGCCATGGTTAATGGCAGCGTCTATACTGCCAACCACAATGCAGCCTTCCGGCCTGTAAGCAGGATTTCGACTGACAATAATGTTGGTGCGCCCCGGTAATGGACGGGCTATGGATTCAAAAGTAAGTCTGCCCATTATTATGGGATAGCCCATGGTGACTTGTTTGAATCGTTTAAGGTCAGCGGATAAATGCCAGGGCATTTGACCATCAAGACCGATGGCGCGGTTACTCGACATGGCGACGATGAGTGATATTTTCATTTGAATGGCTAGGCGGCTTTGCTATGCTTGACGGACATTAATTTTCATTCACATCATACTATGAAACAGATTCTGCTTGTGTTTACCGGCGGTACGATTGGTTCCACGGCGACGGACGGCACCATCAAGCCCTCCAGCAACGCTCCGTTTAAACTGCTGCAATTGTTTGAGCGGCAGTATCCCGACCACGCGTCCATCCATTTCGATACCCTGCAACCGATACAGATTTTAAGCGAAAATCTCGCCCCTGCTGCGTGGAATATTATCATTGCAGCTATCGAATCCATCCAACCCAACAAGTACGACGGCATTATTATCACCCACGGTACGGATACCCTGGCATATACGGCAGCGGCAATGAGTTTTTATTTTCGTGCCTGTGCTATCCCTATCCTGCTGGTTTCCAGTGATTATCCATTAGACAATCCGAAAGGTAATGGCTTAGCTAATTTCATCTGCGCGGTAGAGTTTATCAAGCAACACATAGCCACAGGTGTTTTCGTGCCTTATCGTAATACGGGGCAAACCATGCAAATCCACCGGGGTTCGCGCTTGGTTTGCTCTTTACAGTTAAGCGGTGATTTTTTTAGTGTCCAAGGCAAAAGCTTTATGCAGTTTGATGGGCAGTATTTTACGTCCGTCAATGCGGCACTTATCGAATCCGGCAAATCAATTAAACAAAATTGTGATAATGCCGCCGTGAGTCATATTGTCACCCTAAAACCGCAGTTCTCCAGCCGCATCTTAATGATAAAGCCTTATCCAGGACTGGATTACAGCCATTTTGACCTGAATGCTGTCGATGCAGTCCTGCACGACCTGTACCATTCAGGCACAGCCTGCGCCACCGCACAATGGGGCAAAAACCACTCTTTACTTGAGCTTATTAAACGTTGCCGTGAATACGGGATTACCGTCTACCTTGCCCCCGCCATCAAATCAGAAAACGCCTACCAAAGCACGCGTGAACTTATCGAGCAAGGCGCAGAAATGATCTGTAATATGTCGATTGAAGCGGCTTATGTAAAGCTAATGTTGGCTTACGGAAGTTTTTCTGACCAGCAGCAAATAAGCGGCTTCATTAGCATGGATATCACTGGTGAGCATATTTAAAAAGTCGATGTTGGGTTTTACCGTTTTGATGATACCGCGGGATGCGAAACTGTTGGCGGTGATGCAATGATTGCAAGCCAATCTTGTGCATAGTTGCTACATCTAAACTGATGTGCTAGTGTTCACTCCCGACCCTTCGTTACGCCATTTAAAAAGCCCCAGTGTAATTTACTGAGCTGGGATGAGGCGGGAGGGTAATAGCATCATCTCACGGTTCGACAAGCTCACCACTTTTCAAAAACAATCTCAAGGAGTTCAATCAATGAAAACATTTGTAACTTTGGCGACCATTGCAGTTGTCGCAACAATCACCGGATGTGTGACTGCACCTCAGAATTTCGCTCAAGTCAGCGACGTTGGTTTGTCGTCAGCGGGAGCTGTGGCAAGTCAAGTTCCGTCGGTTGGGACGCCGTCGGCAGCAACGGTCGCCGGACAACTCCCCGCTATGGGTTCTGCTGCGAGCATGGCCGGTAACGTCGCTGGCGTAGCGCCAGTGGCTACCCAAACACCTAGTCTGGTGGGTATTCTGGTTCAACAACTGGGTATTACGCCTCAGCAGGCAACTGGTGGCGCTGGTTCCATTTTTTCCATGGCCAAACAAAGCATGAGTCCATCCAGTTTCGGCCAAGTCAGCCAAGCTGTGCCAGGGATGTCACAATTACTATCGGCAGCACCCCGCTTTGGGCGGGAATACTTCAGGTGCAGGTAGCCTTATGGGCAGTGCAGCCAGCGCTCTAGGTGGCGGTAGCAGCTTGGGCAATATGGCCGTATTGGCAAGTTCGTTTCAGGGTTTGGGTATGGCTTCTGGCATGATGAGTCAATTCATTCCTGTCATCCTGCAATACGTCCAGACTCAGGGCGGTTCAGCCACCATGGGCTTATTGCAAGGCGCTTTGATGCCTTGATTGAAATCTATATGGCTGACGCTTTCGATTTGAGAGCGTCAGCATAAGATCTCAATAATGCCCTCTCTCTAGGATGCCTACAGGGACAGATATTTGCTACTGCAATATCTACATTCACCACATTCATGTGACTAGTCAACGCAGGACGACAAACCGCTCTTGCGTTTGCTGCATTCAATACATCCTGTACTTCAGCGGTTGCCGA